>NZ_CAKJTO010000060.1:0-32007 GCF_917627405.1 Protofrankia sp. Cj5 | reverse complement strand
ACCCCGAACTCCCGGTCGCTGTCCATCCCGATCGTGTCCGCGTGGGGCAACACGAACGGATCCTCATCACGAGGGGCGAACTGGGCGAACTCCAGGCCTTCCTTGAAGTCGAGCAGGTGGAACCGCAGCTGCTCGGGCGCGTAGCGAGCGGCCAGGCCGTACACCACATCAAGCAGCAAGGTCGACTTTCCCGCTCCGGCCTGTCCCCCGACCAGCGCGTGGACCGTGTCGTCGTCGAACCGCAACGTCACCGGGCCGTCTGGGCCGAACGCCACCGGAACGGCCAGGCCGCCGGCGGCATCGAAGCTCCACAGCGTCTCGGGCAGCAGGGCGCGTGCGTTCAGCGGCCGTACAGCCTCGTCGGTCGCGGCGGTGGCCACGGCCTCGGCCACCGCGGCCACCAGGCTGGGGGGAGGCGGCTCATCCAGGTCGCATGGAAACGTGCCCGACAGTGAGCAGCGCCAGCTCAGCTGGTCGCGGCCAGCCTGGCGGGGGCCCGCGGCGGCAGGGCTCCCGGTGCCGTGGGTCAGCCACAGGCTCTCGGCGTTCGCCAGGGTGTCCTGCCCCCGCCGGACGGCGGTTGCCGCGGCGCCCTCCTCCACCAGCGCAATGACGTGCACACCGCACGCGGGCCCCTGGGCGGCGACCGCGGCCAACGACCGGGCCGCGTCATCGGCCAGGGACGGCCAGGCCAGCAACACCAGCAGCCGCCAGGGCTCGGCCCGGGGCAGACCGGCGGCTTCCCGTTCCCGCAGCGAGGCGAAGCGGCCACCGAGCCGGTCGACCGTGATGCGTCCCACGTCCGTGGAGAGCTCGGCGAGCACGCCTTCCAGGCGGGTCCGGGTGGTGATGGTGGGGCTGACGACCCCGGCGGCCCGCAGCGCGGCGAACCCCGCAAGCCCCGCGCCCAGCTCATACGGGTCGTAGACGACGACCCGCACCGACCCTGCCGGCGCCGCCGCGAGAACACGGGTGAGCAGGCCGCGCACGACACCGAGCCCCTCGCCACGGTGGTCGCGGTCCACCACGATGCGCAGGTTGGCGCCGTCGAGCAAACTGACAGCAAGCGGGACCTCGGCGGCGGCCCCGCCGGGTAGCAACGGCGGGACGATCACCTTGCCGACCCGCCACAGGCCAGGCCGGTAGGGCTCGTCCACACTCGTGCGCGCGGACCCGGGCTTGCCGGGCACACCCGGCGCCGGGTGCCCGGCAAGCCCGGCCGGGCGGATCGGTGTCCACACCGGTGCCGACCAGTCCGCGCCAGCCAGCGCGGACGCCTGCCCACGGGCAATCACGGCCGCGGTACTGATCGCGATCGGCACCCGCTCAGCCGGCGCGGACACGGCCTGCCAGGCGCCATCGGAGCGGCGGGCCCGGTCGAGAGCGGATGTATCCGCCGCCGTAGCATGCGTGTCCGGTTGGACCGACTCGACCTCGTCCGCCAGCGCCTCCAGCTGGTCGGCGAGGCTCAGGGCTTCGCCGAAGCATGCCTGGATGCCGGTGACCAGCGTCCGCACTCGCCGAGCGCCCGGCACCGCGACCTCCCCGCGATCAAGCTGATGGCACGCCGATGGTGGTGCGACGTCTTTGCCGACCAGTGACCTACCGGTAGAACCAACCTAGCGACGAGATCCGACGGAGGCGGGGTTTTCCCCTGACTGGACGGGCTTGCGCCGATGTGACGCTACCGGACGAGGTCATCGCCTCATGCTCCCCGTCCCCGCGGGCCCGGTCCAGGAACATCGCCCCCACTCGCGGGTGCGTCGCTCCCGGCCGCCGTCGGTTCAGCCGGGCCACCGGCTCAGGCCGAGCTCCGCCGGCCGCGCCGGTCGGCCAGCTCGTCCCCGGGATGACCGACCACGGCGTGTGCCGGGGGCCCGGCCGGTTCCGGGCGCTCGGGACGCTCGGTCGGCAGCTGGGACAGCTGCCCGCGCATGTCCCGCAGGGCCCGGCCGACCGCGATCGCGAAGACCCCCTGCCCTCCCTGGACCAGGTCGATGACCTGATCGTCGGAGATGCATTCGTACACCGTCGACCCATCGCTGACCAGGGTGACCTCGGCAAGATCCTCGATCCCGCGGACACGCAGGCAGTCGACGGCGGCGCGGATGTTCTGCAGGGAGACTCCCGCCTCCAGCAGTTTGCGCACGACCCGCAGCACCAGGACATCCCGGAAGGAATACAGCCGCTGGCTCCCCGAGCCCGTGGCGCCGCGCACGCTCGGCAGGACAAGCCCGGTACGGGCCCAGTAGTCGAGCTGCCGATAGGTGATCCCCGCGGCGGCGCACGCGGTGGGCCCCCGGTAGCCGACATCGTCGCCAGGAGGTTGGGGAAGATCGTCCGGGAAGAGCTGACCTTGCTCGATCATCGCCGTCCGATCATCGCTGTCGCCATCCGTCCAACCGGCTCCTGGACCCACCGGGCACCCCGCTCCACGACCGCCGCTCACGATCTCGCCGAGGGCGTGCCCGTAACCTCGACTCGACGGTAAGAGCCCGTGACGGCCGCATCAATGATCAGGATTGACGTGTCCCGCGGCGGTACGAAAACGCGTCGATCCCAACCCTGTAAGGATAGGATCGCACACGTGCCGCAACGGCCCGCGAAGCCGTCGCCACACGCGTCTGGCTCGCGATCCATCCGCCCGGACGCCGCTTCCTGATCGAACGCCCTGTCCTCGGGCGCTCTTCTTAGGAACCCGGTGTGTTGAAGTCCTCCGGTGAGATCGTGTCCAGGAACTCCCGGAACTTCTCCAGCTCGCTCTCCTGCTCCTGTTCCTGATCTTCAGGCACGGTGATGCCAGCTTCCGCAAGCACCGACTCCTCGCCGTAGACAGGCGCACCCATGCGCATGGCCAGCGCGATGGCGTCCGACGGCCGGGCCGAGACCTCGATACCGTTCCCGAACACGAGCGTCGCGAAGAACACGCCGTCCTGAAGATCGTTGATCGTTACCCTCGTGAGTTCCGTCTGCAGGGCCTGCAGCACATCACGCATAAGGTCATGGGTCATCGGACGAGCGGTCGTGATGCCTTCCTGCGCGAACGCGATGGCGGTCGCTTCCACCGCGCCAATCCAGATGGGCAGGTAACGCTCACCTTCGACTTCCTTCAACAGGACGATCGGCTGCTTCGACGGAAGCTCGACACGAACGCCGACGATGTCCAGCCGATGCACCGATCTACCTCCTCGCACAGGTGAGCAGGACAGGATGATCTGAGTGGAAACTGTAGATGCCCACCGGGTGACACTATCCCCGTCGCTGGAGTTCGTCAGCGTGCCTGGTGCTTCCGGAAAGATCGGTCACTGTGGACGTCTTCCGCCTCAGTTCCCACGATAGGTGCCCGCCCGCGCATCGGCCCGCGCGCGCCTGCCCGCAGGACACGCCAGGCCAGCCTCATCCGCTCGGCCCGGCCCGCAGACGCGAGCGCAGCAGCGCGGCGTGCAGCCGGACCAGCAGGCCCGCGAGCTCGTCCACGGTGTCCTGCGCGTGTCCACAGAGACGGTCACGCTGGCCTCGCAGGGGTGCCGCCACCTGTTCGATCAGGCCGGCTTCCCGGTCGGCCGCGACCCGTGAGGAGCGCAGATGACGTGCCTGGATCCCGAAGGCGCTCAGCGCGGCGAACGTGCGCGCGACCGCCAGCGCGTCCCCGTCGAAGTAGCTACCGCCCGGACGGGGGGCGAGCAGCCCGTACTGCTCGAGTTCGACGAGCTGGTCGTCGGTGACGCCGGTGACGGCGAGCAGCTCTCGCCGCGACATCCGCACCGTCTCGCCGGCCTCGACGATCATGTCCAGGACGCGGGGCGGGGGTGGTGGCACCGCACGGGGGCCAGGCCGTTCACACGGCTGCTCACCCCGGTCGAGGGACTCCAGCTCTTCTTTGATCACTCGCAGCGGCAGGAAGCGTTCCCGCTGTGCGCCGAGTACATAACGTAGCCGGACAACGTCATCAGGTGAGTACTTACGATAGTTCGCAGTGGTACGAGCGGGCACGACAAGACCTTCCGCCTCCAGATATCGAATCTTGGACAGCGTCACGTCGGGATAATCCAGCCGCAGCCGGTCGAGCACCTCGCCGATGTTGAGCGTTTTCGCGGTGGAACCACCCGCCGACGCCCGAGCGGGCATCGGCATGGGCGATGTCGCGGCTTGACCGGCGTTCATCGATGGGACCCCCGGTTCACTGGTGCCCCCCGCCACCCGTCGCCATGATCGATCCAGTCAGGAACACCAGCCGGAACTTGCCGATCTGAACCTCGTCACCGCTGGACAGCTCGGCCGAGTCGATCCGCTCCCGGTTGAGGTAGGTGCCGTTGAGGCTGCCGACGTCACGCACGGCGAAGCCCTTCGTGTACGGAGACCGATGGAACTCGGCGTGACGGCGGGACACGGTCACATCATCGAGGAAGATGTCACTTTCCGGATGCCGGCCCGCCGTTGTCAGATCGGCGTCCAACAGGAAGCGGCTGCCCGCGTTGGGACCCCGCTTGACCACGAGCAAACCGGAGCCCGGCGGCAGCGCGTCAACGGCGGCGACGGCGTCCCGTTCGGTCGACTCATCGACGTGATCGCCCTCGATACCCGACAAGGCGGCGGCAAGATTGAGCGTGGAAGTCTGCTCGGCAGGTCGTTCCGGCGCGACGGGTTCACCTGGACGTACCAGTGGCGACCCGCACCGCGCGCAGTACAGCGCATCGGTCGGGTTCTGCTGTCCGCACCTCGTGCAGAACACGGTCGCGTCTGCTTCCTGCCGGACCACCGCGGGCGCGGTTGGGTCGGCCGCTCGGGCCACCTTCCTGGGGTGGCGAAAGATTTGTTTCCTCCTCGGAGACACCCACCCACCACGCGGACGTCCCCGAAGCCGGAGGGGATGGCACGGACCGTGACATCCCGGCCTCGCACCGCCCTCCCGGCGCACAATGAGGCTAGTGCATCGGGTCCACTACCGCGAAAAGAGAGGGGGCTGGTTACGCCCGCATAACGTTGATCTGACCGGTAGGCTACACGGGCAGATCCTTTCTGTTGCTGCCGGGCGCTCTCAGGTTCCCTGCACATGCTGGGCGTAGGCGACGGCGTCGAGCAAGGCCGCGGTCGCCTCGGCATCGTCGACCGCCACCTCGACGAGCCATCCTTCACCATAAGGATCGGAGTTGACCAGCTCAGGGGTGCTGTCGAGCACTTCGTTACGAGCGATCACCTCGCCGGAGACCGGAGCGTAGACGTCAGAGACGCTCTTGGTGGACTCCACTTCGCCGAACGGCTCACCTGCCCGCACCCGGTCGCCCACCGCCGGCAGTGTCACGAACACGATGTCCCCGAGCGCATCCTGCGCGAACGAGGTGATACCCACCCGCGCGATGTCGCTGCTCACCCGGATCCATTCGTGCTCCGTGGTGTATTTCAGGTCCTCCGGGTACACCGGGTATCGCCTCCCAGTTGTCGGTTCCGCTGTCGGTCCACAGCGTCGGACGCGGCTTCCGGCAGCCCTGGGAAGGTCATCGCGGCGCGCTGGAGCCGTGGCCATTGTTCCACTCTTCCGCTCTTCTTCCACCCGGCGGGGCAGCGGACCGGCGGGGCGAGCGCCGGCCGCGTCAGCCCTCGGCACCGACCGCCCGCTGTGAACGATCATCGTCGGTGAGATCACCGGCCGCGAACAAGGCGCTCCAGTAGTCCAGGAGCTGTTCCGCCGTGGTGGCGTCGGGGCCCTCGGCCCACAGATGGGTGACAGCTTCAGCCGGGTCGGGGAGCACCAGTACCCACGAGCCATCCGCCAGGATCACCCGGACGCCGTCGGTGGTGTCGATCGTGCATCCGCTGTCGGAGTCGACCGCCTCCACCACTCGCCGCATCACCATGCCCTTGGCCGCCCACGGCGTCGGCACGGATCTGCGCAGTACCGACACCGCCGGTATGCGCGCGTCGATGGCGCTCAGGGTCAGCCGGGTCCGGGCGACCAGAGCCGCCAGCCTGACGAACGCGGCCAGGCCGTCGATCGCGGGGGTGAACTCGGGCACCACGAACCCCCCGCGGCCGTCCGCGGCGAACACGACGTTCGCCGCGGAGGCGGCCCGGGTGAGGTCGGCCGCTGACAGCGACGTACGCCGCACCGTCAGCCCATGGAAGCGGGTCACCTGATCCGCGACCCGAGTGGCGGTGACCGGCAGCGCCACCTCGGCTCCCCGGTTCTCCGCCGCGACAAGATCAAGAAATACCAGCAGCGCCCGCTCGTCGTCGATCAGGTCGCCGCGTTCGTCCACGATCGTGATGCGGTCACCGGCGTTGTCGAAGCGGACGCCGAAGGCAGCCCGCGAGCTGGCGACGAGCGCGCCGAGACGGTCCAGCGCGCGGCGGCGATCGGCCGGCGTCTGGGCCGGGACGGTCTCGTCCAATCGGCCGTTGACGGTGAGGACATCCACCCCGAGCCGTCCCAACAGGGTGGGCAGCACCAACGAGGTCGCTCCCCCGGCAGGGTCGATCACGATTTTCAGGTTGCCTTCGGCCAGACCCGAGATGTCCACCTGGTCCAGCAGGTCACGGGTGTAGATGTCGGCGGTCCGGGCGGGGAAGCGCAGCTCCCCGATCTCGCTGGGAAAGGCCCGCCGGAACTCCTGGCGGCTGACGACCCGGTCGAGTGTGCGCTGTGCGCCGAGTGAGAGATCAGCGCCCTCGGCATCCATGAAGCTGATGTCGACCCGTTCGGCGTCCCCCGGCGTCGTGCGTACCATGACGCCGCCGGCCGCGTCGGAGGTGCGGACGTCGAAGCGGGCCACCGGCATCGGCGCGACCTCCAGGTCCCGTACGTCCATCGCGCTCGCGGTAAGCGCGCTGATCACCGCTCGCTTGAGTGCCCTGGCCGCCCGGGAGCTGTCCCGGACCGTGGTGACTGTTGATCCTTTACGCAGGGTCGTGGCATAGGCGCTGGCGAGGCGGACGGCCAGTTCGGGTGTGATCTCGACATTGATCAGCCCCGATACCCCCCGTGGGCCGAACAGCGAGCGCTGCCCGCGGGACTCCCAGATGACGCTGGTGTTGACCACAGCACCAGCCTCGATGGTCTTGAACGGGTACACCATGACGTCGTTGGAGACGAACGCCTCCTCTTCGATCACGCACTCGTCACCGATCACGGCGCCCTCTTCGACCCGCGCGGCCCGCAGCACGTCGGTGCTCTTGCCGATCACACAGCCCCGCAGGTTGGCCTGCGGCCCGATCAGGGCGTTGTCCTGGACGACCGCCCGGTGCAGGAAGGCGCCCTGTTTGACCACCACGTTGCTGCCGATGACGGTGAACTCACGCAGCTCGGCACCGGCCTCGACCTTCGTGTAGTCGCCGATCACCAGCGGGCCCGACAGAACCGCCTCCGGGTGGACGTCGGCGTCCCGGCCGACCCACACCCCCGGCGAGACCTCGAAGCCGCCGATCTCCACGTCCACCTGGCCGTTGAGCACATCAGCCTGGACCCGCAGGAAGCTGGGAATGGTACCGACGTCCTCCCAGTAGCCGTCGAGCGCGTAGCCGAACAGGGGCGCGCCAGCGGTGAGGAGCTTCGGGAAGACATCTCCCGACCAGTCCACCGGCTCCCCGGGCGGGACGTGGTCGAGAACCTCCGGTTCCATCACGTAGATGCCGGTGTTGACCGTGTCGGAGAAGACCTGTCCCCAGGTGGGCTTCTCCAGGAACCGGACGATCCGCCCGTCGTCGTCGGTGATGACGATCCCGAACTCCAGGGGATTGGGAACGGACTTGAGCGCGACCGTGACCAGCGCGCCCTGCTTGCGGTGGTAGGCAACCAGCGCGGTCAGGTCGATGTCGGTGAGCGCATCGCCGCTGATCACCAGGAACCGGTCGTCACGCAGGGCGTCCTGCGCGTTGCGGACGCTCCCGGCGGTCCCCAACGGCGTGGTCTCGGTCGCGTAGGACAGGTGCATCCCCAGCTCGTCGCCGTCACCGAAGTACGTCCGGACGTGCGCCGCGAGGAACTGCACCGTCACCACGGTCTCATCGAAACCGTGGTGCTTGAGCAACCGCAGCGCATGTTCCATGATCGGGCGGTTGACGACGGGGAGGAGCGGCTTGGGCTGGTTGGCGGTCATCGGGCGCAGGCGCCTCCCCTCACCGCCCGCCATCACGACAGCTCTCACCGGCCCACCTCCGCATCCGCCCGGCCAGCCTCGCCGGGGTGCGTCCCGGGCGGCGCCGAGGGCTCGCTGTCGTTCCCCGCCCGCGCGAGCTGGCGCACCTGCACCCAGTAGAGGATTCCGGACCACCAGTACAGAGCGGCGCCCCAGCCAGCGAACGCCCACCCGAGCGGACGCGCAACAGTGGCAAGCCAGGTGTCACCCGCTGACAGCAACAACAGCGGGAAGGCATAGAGCAGGTTGAACGTCGCGGCCTTGCCCAGATAGTGCACGGGCAGCGTGGGGCCGTAGCCGAGCCGCCGCAGCACCGGCACGACCCCCATGATCATAATGTCCCTGCCGACGAGCAGCGCCGCGAACCACCAGGGAACGATGTCGCGCAGCGTCAGCGCAATGATCGTCGCCAGGATGTAGAGACGGTCCGCCAGCGGGTCGAGCACAATCCCGAGCCGACTGGTTTGCGAGAGCGCCCGGGCAAGCTTGCCGTCGAGGTAGTCGCTCACGCCGGCGAAGGCGAGCACGGCGAGCGCCGCACCGTCAGCCTTGGGGCCCAACGCCAGCCACAGAAAGACACCGACCCCAGCCAGCCGCAGCGCGGAGAGCAGGTTCGGGATGGTCAGCACCCGGTCGGACGGATGGATCGCCGTGGTCACCCTCGACACCCTTTCGCACCCAGATGCGCCCGCGTGGAGCCTGACGAGGCCGCCGCCACGGTGCACAGCCACCGTACGGCATCGTCAGCGGCGCCGCCCTCGCCCACGGGCCGCCGGGCCCGGCGGCCGGCTCGCGCCCATCACCCGGACCGCCCGTCAACCATCACATCACCCGGCCAACGTAGTACGTCGAGGTCCAGATTGGCACCAGTGAGACGGTCCGTCCGGTCTCCGGGGCGCTCCACACGTACCCGTTACCGGCGTAGATCGCGACATGGGTGATGTTGCTCGGGCTCCCGAAAAAAATCAGGTCGCCGGGCTGCTTGCCGGCCTGCGGCACCCGCAGCGAGGCGGCGAACTGCTGCTGGGCGGTACGCGGCAGAGAGCGCCCGAGCTGTTTGAACACGTACTGCACCAGGCCGGAGCAGTCAAACGCGTAGGGCCCCTCCGCCCCATACACATACGGCTTGCCCCGTTGCAACGACGCGAGGTAGACCGCTTTCGCCCCGATGGAGCTGCCTGGGACAGCCGTGGCCGCACCCCCGGCCGCCAGGCCTCCGAGGGCGCCGGCCGGGCCGGTGGGGCTGCGCACAGTCACTGTGGTCGCACCGGCCAGGGAGGGACGCAGGACGTTCGTACCGTCGAAGACCGCGGTGAGGGTCGTGGTCGACAGCAGGCGCGTACTGATCGTCGCGGTTCCGGTGCTGTTGGTCTGCAGCTGGGCGGTGGTGGTCCACTGCGGGCCGTTTGCCACCGCGATACGGACCCGTTGGTTGGTGACGGGACGCCCCGTCCCGACCTCCATGGCGCGGACGGTGAAGACGACGGGAGCATTCGGCGCGACAGTTGTCTGATCGGCGACGATCGACACCGAGGTGAAGGTCGGATCTGGATTTCCGATCTTGCCGGCCAGACCGGTGGTGGATGCGGTGAGGGTGGCTCCGTGCGCGCCACCACCGACCATCGCGGCGCTGTCGACGGTGGCCGCTGCCGCGGTCACCGGCTCCAGTGCCACGCTGGCGCCCGTGCCGGGCATCGTCGCGGCGAAGCCGGCCGTCGATGCGGCCAGGGTTCCGGTCGTCACCGCGGCGATCGTGGCGACTCGCCGGGTCTGTGGGCTGAGGCGGACACGCCAAGGGGTGAGCTCGTCGCCGTCCGCACTCATGGGCGCCTGGTCACGGTGGCGACCGCGACCGGCCTGCTCGCCGTCCGCGGGGAGCCGGGTCACGCCACGTGGAAGCAACGCGCGTCCTTCCCGAACGCCCGCGAGGCAGAACGTCGACATGCCGCGGACCGGTGCCGCTGGCACGCCTCAAGGCACCGACCAAGAAGGAGAGCCCGGTCGGTGACCATCAGGGCTGCGAGATCTCGCTCCTGCCCCTGGCTGCTCGGAGGGGACATCGGGCCGGGGCAGGACTGGGCGTTTCGGTCCGACGCGTGTGTTCGAGAGAAAATATTGATCTTTATTGAGGAAACGAAGGTGTCAGCTCCAAAAGATATCGGGTGGCTCGTACGGGCAGGCAATGCCCCCAAACCCAACAGTTGGCAATATTCAACCGGTGGCCTGGTGCAGTCATTGGGTTGCGGTCACGTACCGGCCGGCGGCCGGCACGTGACCTTCAGTTTCCCCGCGACATACCCCCGGTGGGTACATAATTCCGGTGGTACCCGCCCCTGCCGCCGAGCGCTCTTCGAGAGCTCGGCGGCAGGGGACGCGGCGTCGCGGGGCTGGGGCACGCACCTCGCCGCGTTGTCGTCGGTCGCCACCCAACACCAGGGTGGCTCCCTCCGCCGCCTCGCGATGCACGCACCCCAGCCCCGCTCCTTGACCCACACCCCTATTGCCGAGCGCTCGTATGACATGCCGGCGGCAGAGAACGGGGATCTTCCGGGTTGCGCGCTGAAAACGCCCCTGGCGGCCGCGTGCCCGTGATCCCTGCCGTTTGCGCCGGAAGTATCAGGACAGCAGGGAACGCAGCACGTACGGCAGGATGCCGCCGTTGCGGTAGTACTCCGCCTCCCCCGGCGTGTCGATGCGGACGATCGCGTCGAACCGCTTGTCGCCGGCCCGCACGACCAGGGTCGCGGTCTGCTCGTCGACCTGGGCGAGCCCGCGGATGGTGAAGATCTCCTCTCCGGTCAGGCCGAGCGAGGCGGCGGACTCCCCGGGCGGGAACTGCAACGGCAGGACGCCCATCCCGATGAGGTTGGATCGGTGGATGCGTTCGTACGACTCGGCGATCACCGCGCGGACGCCGAGCAGCGAGGTGCCCTTGGCCGCCCAGTCACGTGACGAGCCCGAGCCGTACTCTTTGCCCGCGAGTACCACCAGCGGCACCCCGTCGGCCGCGTACCGCTGCGCCGCGTCGTAGATCGACAGCTGCTCGCCGTCGGGCAGGTGGCGGGTGACGCCGCCCTCGGTGCCGGGGGCGAGCCTGTTACGCAGCCGGATGTTGGCGAACGTCCCACGGATCATCACCTCGTGGTTACCGCGTCGGGAGCCGTAGGAGTTGAAGTCCTTCGGGTCCACCCCGTGCTCGACGAGGTACCGGCCCGCCGGCGAGTCGGGCTTGATGGATCCGGCGGGCGAGATGTGGTCGGTGGTCACCGAGTCGCCGAGCAGCGCCAGCACTCGGGCGTCGACGATGTCCGGGCGTGGCGTCGGCTTCGCCGGCATCCCCTCGAAATACGGAGGATGGCGGACGTAGGTCGAGTCAGGTGCCCAGCTGAAGGTCTGGGACACCGTGCCGCCGTCACCGGTCGGCAGGGACTGCCACCGTTCGTCACCGCTGAGGTCGCCGTAGTCCTCGGTGAACATCTCCGAGCGGATCGCGTCGCCCACCACGGCGGCCACCTCGACCTCGCTCGGCCAGATGTCGCGCAGGTAGACCGGGTTGCCCGCGGTGTCGGTGCCCAGCGGGTCGTTGAGCAGGTCGATGTCCATCGTGCCGGCAAGGGCGTAGGCGACGACGAGCGGCGGGGACGCCAGGTAGTTCATCTTGACGTCCGGGTTGATCCGGCCTTCGAAGTTGCGGTTGCCGGACAGCACGCTGACCACCGCCAGGTCACCGGCGGCCACCCCCTGGCTGATCTCCTCCGGTAGCGGCCCGGAGTTGCCGATGCAGGTGGTGCACCCGTAGCCGACCAGGTTGAAGCCGAGCTTGTCCAGGTAGGACGTGAGCCCGGCGCGCTCGTAGTAGTCCATGACGACCTTGGAGCCCGGTGCCAGGGTGGTCTTCACCCAGGGCTTCCGGGTCAGGCCACGGTCGACGGCGTTGCGGGCGAGGATCGCCGCCCCCACCATCACCTGCGGGTTGGATGTGTTCGTGCACGAGGTGATGGCCGCGATGGCGACCGCACCGTGGTCGAGGGAGAAGCTGGTGCCGTCCGCGAGAGTCACCGGGGTCGGGTTGGACGGGCGTCCGCCGAGATCACTGGAAGTACCCGCAGCTGCCTTTGCCGGACCGGCATAGTCGGCGAGCGCGGTGCGGAACGCGGCCTTGGCGGTGCGCAGCGGCACTCGGTCCTGCGGGCGCTTGGGGCCGGCCAGCGAGGGCTCGATCGTGGACAGGTCGAGGGTGAGGGTGGTCGTGTAGACCGGCTCGCGACTCGGGTCGTGCCAGAGGCCCTGCTCCTTGGTGTAGGCCTCGACGAGGTCGATCTGCTCTTTGGGTCGACCGGTCAGCCGCAGGTAGGCCAGGGTCTCCGCGTCCACTGGGAAGATCGCGCAGGTCGAGCCGTACTCGGGGCTCATGTTGCCGATCGTGGCCCGGTTGGCCAACGGGACGTTGCCCACGCCCTCGCCGTAGAACTCGACGAAACGGCCCACCACACCGTGCTTGCGCAGCATCTCGGTGATCGTGAGAACGAGGTCGGTAGCGGTGGTCCCGGCTGCCAGTTCTCCGGTGAGCTTGAATCCGACCACCGTCGGGATGAGCATGCTGACCGGCTGGCCGAGCATGGCGGCTTCCGCCTCGATGCCGCCGACGCCCCAGCCGAGCACCCCCAGGCCATTGATCATGGTGGTGTGGCTGTCCGTGCCGACCAGCGTGTCGGGGTAGGCGAGTGTCCCGTCGGCGGTGTCCTTGGTGAAGACAACGCGGGCGAGGTGCTCCAGGTTGACCTGGTGGACGATCCCGGTGTTCGGGGGGACGACCGTGAAGTTGTCGAAGGCGGCCTGGCCCCACCGCAGGAACTGGTAGCGCTCACGGTTACGGCTGAACTCCAGCTCGGTGTTGCGCGCGAAGGCGTCCGGCTGGCCAAAGACGTCAGCGATGATCGAATGATCGATCACCAGTTCCGCTGGCGCAAGCGGGTTGATCTTTGTCGGGTCGCCGCCGAGCGCCGCCATGGCCTCGCGCATCGCGGCGAGGTCGACCACGCACGGGACACCGGTGAAATCCTGCATGATCACGCGGGCCGGCGTGAACTGGATCTCCTGGCTCGGCGCGGCGGCCGGGTCCCAGGACGCGAGCGCGCGGACGTGGCCGGCGGTGATGTTGGCGCCGTCCTCGGTGCGCAGCAGGTTCTCCAGCAGGACGCGCAGGCTGTAGGGCAACCGGTCAGCTCCGGGAACCGCGTCCAGCCGACGGATTGTGTACCTGCGGTCGCCTACCTTGAGATGACCCGTGCTGCCGAAACTGTCCATATCTCCTCCTCGCCGCGTTTCCTCGCGGACCATCCTGGCGTTCACTCCAGGAACTACCCGGCTCGCTGGGCCCGGGACCAGTAATATCCTATTTACTTAGTATTGCTAAGGATATACCAGAAGATCAGTCGCCGCGTGCGAGGCTCCTGAAGTGTGGCGGCGCACCGGATATGTCATCTAACTGATAGTAATAAGAGGCTCCGGCAATAGGACGTTCGATCAGGGAGCGGCGTCCGGGTGGATGGATCGCGCGGTGGCGGAGGGAGGCGCCCTGTGTGGGGCGTCGACCGACGAGCCGGGGCACCCGTGCATCGCGCGGCGATGGACGGGGAGCGATGACGCGAGGCGCCGACCGGGCGGCGCGAGCCGGACACTCCTATTGCCGGATCCGCTAAACGTGGGTACGGTCAGGCGTTCTCGAGGAGATCCGGCGAGACACTCGCCTCGGTGTTTGGCAGCCCGAGCGCGTGCGCCCGCTTATCGGCCAGCGCAAGCAGCCGCCGGATCCGGCCGGCGACCGCGTCCTTGGTCAGCGGCGGGTCCGCGAGCGCGCCCAGCTCCTCCAGGGAGGCCTGGGCGTGCTCCAGGCGCAGCCGTCCGGCGGCGAGCAGATGCCCCGGCGCGTCGTCGCCCAGAATCCTCAACGCGGCCTGGACCCGGGCACCGGCCGCAACCGCCGCGCGCGCGGAACGGCGAAGGTTGGCATCGTCGAAGTTCGCCAGCCGGTTCGCGGTTGCCCGCACCTCCCGGCGCATCCGCCGGTCCTCCCAGGTGAGCAGGCTGTCATGCGCGCCGATTTTTGTCAGCAGCACGCTGATCGCGTCACCGTCCCGGATCACCACCCGGTCAACCCCGCGCACATCCCGGCTCTTGGCCGCGACACCGAGCCGGCGGGCCGCGCCGACCAGCGCGAGCGCGGCCTCCGGCCCCGGCGACGTGATCTCCAAGGAGCAGGAGCGGCCCGGCTCGGTCAGCGAACCGTGGGCCAGGAACGCCCCGCGCCACGCAGCCGCGGCGTCGCAGGACGCGCCCGTCACCACCTGCGGCGGCAATCCCCGCACCGGTCGGCCTCGCTGGTCAAGCAGCCCGGTCGACCGCGCCAGCTGCTCACCGTCACGCTCCACCCGGACGATGTAGCGCGCCGAACGGCGCAGCCCACCCGCGGCGAGCACCGCGATGCCCGACGGGAAGCCGAACACCTCCGCGATCTCGCGGCGCAGCCTGCGGGCGGTGGCACCCGCGTCGAGTTCGGCCTCGACGACGATGCGGCCACGCACGATGTGCAGCCCGCCACCGAAGCGCAACAACGCGGCCATCTCCGCTCTGCGACAACATGGCTTCGCCACCCGCAACCGGCTGAGCTCGTCCTTGACGGTGGCGGTCATTGCGGCCACACGAATCATTCCTCACCTTCACGAGCGGAGACGGTGGCCGCGGGATCGCCGCGCACCGCATCGTCTGAAACCAGCTTGTCGGCCGCGGCCGCGGCCGGACCTGGCCGGGCGCCGGAGCCGGCCCCGGTCATGCCGGCGAACACCGCCTTGAACGCGGCGGCCAGCCGTCGCGGGTCATGGCGCGGCTCACCGGGGTAGGCGACCGGTACGAGGTGCAACCGCGCTCCCAGATCGGCCGCGGCACGGGCGAGCGCACCCGGCTCACCGACCGCGTCACGGTCCGCGATCACGACATCGAACAGGAGGCCCGGCGCATGCTTCCCGATGACCCGCAGATGCGCCTCGGGCGGATAACCGGCGGTCTCACCGGGCTGCGGCACCAGGTTCAGGACCACGACGCGGCGAGCCGGCGACCCGAGCAGGCGCTCGGTCATCTCGGGCACCAGCAGATGAGGCAGCACGCTGGTGTAGAGCGAACCCGGGCCGAACACCACCCACTCGGCCCGCTCGACGGCGTCCAGCGCCGGTGGGCACGCCGGGGGCGTCGCGGGCTGGAGACGCAGGCTCCGGACCCGCCCGGCGGTGGTAGCCACCTCCGCCTGGCCGTGGACCTCGACGACGGCGGCCGGCTGAACCGGGTCGAGTCCGGCCACCTCGGCGACGATGTCGATGCCCGCGTCCGACAGCGGCAGCACCCGCCCGGCGGCCCCCAACAGCCTGGCCGCAAGGTCGAGCGCGGCCACCGCGGAGCCCTGGCGTTCGGCGAGCGCCGTCAGCACCAGATTACCGACAGCGTGACCGGCGAGCGGGCCGCGACCACCGAACCGGTGCTGGAACAGCTCCGCCCAGGTGGCCGACCAGGTGTCGGCACCGGCGAGCGCGGCCAGCGCCATGCGCAGATCACCCATGGGCAGCGCTCCCAGCTCGTTCCGGAGCCGTCCCGACGATCCACCGTCGTCACCTACTGTCACGACAGCGGTGAGATGCTCGGTGATGCGCCGCAACGCCCGCAGGGACGCGGCCAAACCGTGGCCACCGCCGAAAGCCACCACCGCGGGACCGGTACCCGTCACTCTCGCCCCAGATCACGATGGACGACCCGGACGCCGACGCCGTCGCCCGCGAGCCGCGCGGCGAGCTGTTCGGCCAGGGCCACACTGCGGTGCTTGCCACCGGTGCACCCGACCGCGAGTGTCAGATAACGCTTACCTTCCCGCACGTACCCCTCCCCCACCAGCCGCAGCAACGCCGCGTACTGGTCGATGAACTCCGCTGCCCCTGGCTGGGCGAGAACGTAGTCACGAACATCTGGATCACGGCCGGTGAACGGTCGCAGTGCCTCCACCCAGTGCGGATTCGGCAGGAACCGGCAGTCGGCCACCAGGTCGGCGTCCAGCGGCAGACCGTACTTGTAGCCGAAGGAGACCACCGTCGCGTTCAGGCGGTTCCCGCTCGGCTGGCCGAACGCGGTGTCAATCTTGGCCCGCAACTCGTGGACGTTGAGATCGGTGGTGTCCAGGACCAGGTCCGACTCGCCGCGCAGCTCCGCCAGCAGCGCGCGCTCACGGCTGATGCCGTCGACCACCCGCCCGTCGCCCTGGAGCGGATGCGGCCGGCGGACGTGGTCGAACCTGCGGACCAGCGTCTCGTCCGCGGCTTCCAGAAAGAGCACCTGCGGATGCATGCCACGGGCCTCGAGCGCGTCCAGCGTCGCGCGCAGGTCGGAGAAGAACGCCCGGCCGCGGACGTCCACGACCACGGCGATGCGATTGACCGCGCCCTGTGACCGCAGCCCGAGTTCGGTCATGGTGGCCAGCAACGCCGGGGGGAGGTTGTCAACAACGAACCAGCCGAGATCCTCCAGGCACTTGGCCGCGGTGCTGCGGCCCGCTCCGGACAGCCCGGTGATGATGGCGAGGTCAAGCGGCACGGCGGAGGTCATGTGGGAACACCCCAGGTTGACGTGGTATCGGAACCGGGTCCAGCGGTGGTGGTGCCGGCCGCGGCGGCTCCCGATGGCCCCGATTCGGGCGCGGACACCGCGGGCGGGGGCACCGGCGCGGTTCCGTCAGTCCCAAGAATTTCCCCCGTGTACGGGTCGACCGCGGGTGCGGCGGCCGCCACGGTTCCCGGTCCGGCCGCGGCCAGCGCGTCCACCACGGCCTGGGCTGTCCGCCGGCCGATGCCCGGAACCTCGGCGATCTGGTCGACCGTTGCCCGGCGTATCCGAGCGAGCGAGCCGAACGTCGCCAGCAGCGCTTTGCGGCGTGTCTCGCCGAGCCCCGGCACGTCGTCGAGCAGCGAATGAACCATGGCCTGGGAGCGCTTCTGGCGATGATAGGTGATCGCGAACCGGTGCGCCTCGTCCCGGATCCGTTGCAACAGGTACAACGCCTCGCTGGTGCGGGGCAGAATAACCGGATCATCCTCAGCCGGCAGCCACACCTCCTCCAGCCGCTTGGCGAGCCCGCACAGGGCGATGCCGCCGGGGCCGCTGTCGATACCGAGCGTGTCCAGGGCTCGGCGGGCCGCGGCGACCTGCGGGGGACCGCCGTCGACAACGACCAGGCTGGGCGGGTAGGCAAAACGCCGTGGCTGGTCCGTGACCGGCTCCGGCGGGGTGCTGGACGGGCTCGCCAGCCCGGCGACGTCCCCGGTGCGCGCCTGCTCGGCAAGGTAGCGGCTGAACCGCCGGCTGATCGTCTCGTACATGCTCGCGACGTCGTCCTGCCCGTCCACCCCGCGGATGGCGAACCGCCGGTACTCCGACTTGCGGGGCAGGCCGTCCTCGAAGACGACCATGCTCGCGACGACGTTGCTGCCCTGCAGGTTGGAGATGTCGAACGACTCGATCCGCAGCGGCGGCTCGGCCAGGCCGAGCGCGTCCTGGATGTCCGACAGCGCCCGGCTGCGCGCGGACAGATCACCGGCCCGTTTCGTGCGATGCAGGGTGAAGGCCTGGGCCGCGTTGCGCTCGACGGTCTCCAGCAGGGTCCGCTTGTTCCCACGGCGAGGAACCCGCAGGTCGACCTGGCTGCCGCGGGCGGCACTGAGCAGCGCGGCCACGGCAGCCGCGTCCGGCGGGAGCACCGGGACGAGCACCTCTCGCGGGATCTCGTTGGCGGCGCCGGGACAGGCGAGCCCGCCGGTCGGGGCCGAGCCGGTCGGGGTAGTGGCCGCGGGGGCGGCCTGTGACAGGTACTCCTGGGCGAGGAACTGCTCGACCAGCTCCCCCGTGGTCAGCTCCTCGAGCTTGTCGACCACCCAGCCGCGCTGGCCGCGGACCCGGCCGTCACGCACGTAGAAGACCTGGACGGCGGCTTCAAGATCGTCCTGGGCGAACGCGATGACGTCGGCGTCGGTGCCGTCAGGCAGCACCACGGCCTGTTTTTCCATGGCCTGGCGCAGGGCGCCGATGTCGTCCCGCAGCCGCGCGGCGCTTTCGTACCGCTGCTCCGCCGCGGCCTGCGCCATCTCGCGTTCGAGCGTGCGGATGTACCGGTCGGTCCGCCCGGACATGAAGTCGCAGAAATTCTCGACGATGCGACGGTGCTCGGCCTCGTCGACCCGGCCCACACACGGTGCCGAGCAGCGGCCGATGTAGCCGAGCAGGCAGGGGCGGCCCATCTGGCCCGCGCGCTTGAACACGCCCGCACCGCACGTACGGGCCGGGAAGACACGCAGCAGGAGATCCAGGGTCTCCCGGATGGCCCACGCGTGGGGGTACGGACCGAAGTAACGGACGCCGGCGCGCTTGGGACCGCGCATGACCTGCAACCGGGGGAACTCCTCGTGCAGCGTCACCGCGAGGCTCGGGTAGCTCTTGTCGTCCCGGTAGCGAACATTGAAGCGAGGATCGAACTCCTTGATCCAGGTGTACTCGAGCTGAAGCGCTTCGACCTCCGTCGACACCACCGTCCAGTCGACCGCACTCGCGGTCGTCACCATGTGCTGAGTACGGGGGTGGAGGTTGTGTATATCGGTGAAGTAGGTTGACAACCTGGCGCGAAGGTTCTTCGCTTTGCCCACGTACACCACGCGGCCGTGCTCGTCGGAGAACCGGTACACCCCCGGTGTCGCCGGAACCGATCCCGGCGCGGGACGGTAGGACGCCGGATCAGCCATGAACCGAGCCTACGGCGCGCCGGACAGCCATTGAACAACGCCTCCACGTAACCATTTCATCACGCTGGGCACCTGCTCTTGAAGGGCGGCCATGACCCGGGGCGGAACAAAGCCCCGTGACGACCATGGCTGGGCATATCTCACAGCTGACGGGACACCCGTCATGGCGCGGGGCGGCCGGCGATGCCAGGGTCCATGCTCGGAGACCATGAGCGGTGTGCAAACCATGGCCCGTCAGGCGCTCGCCGTCCGATGGCCACGATGGCCACGACGACCGGTCCGACAGGCGCTGATCCCGCGGCACCTGCGTGCCGCCATCCCCGGAGAGGGCCTCCTGAGGCTGGCGTCGACCTTGTCCAGGCTGGTCCCGAACAAGTCCCTTAACGTGTCCCGGGTGGCATCTTGCCTGACCGGCTGTCACCCTCGATACCGCGGTGCACAGCGTCGCTGGATGACGAAGGAGGCACGACGGATGCAGGTGGACGATGTGACCACCGAGTTGGTCGTCAATGACGCACCTTCCCGCGGGCGGCTGACCGTGCTGCAGGTGAGCTGGCGACGGGCCGACCCGCTTGCCGTGACGTTGGAGCTCATCTCCCGGCCCGATCATCCGGCGCTGCCGCGAGGTACCTGGGTGGTGCTGCGAGACGCGCTACGCGCCGGTCTGGACATCCCCACCGGCGGCGGTGACGTGCGGATCACCCCGGAACCGGACCGCGGCTGTGTGCGGCTCGATCTGACATCTCGTGAACTCCACTCCGTCGTCCGGCTGGACATCGAGGCCGCGCGGGCGTTCCTCGACGCGACCGAACAGGTGGTTCCCCGCGGCGCGGAACGTTCTGCCGAGGAACTCGACGCCGTTCTGGCCGATCTTCTACGTACCTGACCTCCACGTACCCGCTCCCGCCGTCCCCGGCCTGGGGCCGTGCGGACGTCCCGTTGTCCCGCGGCGTGACAGGAGCCCCGGCGGTCAGGACGCGGCTGACGCCGGCCCGGCCGCCGACCCGAAGCCGGCCCGTGGCCCGAGGATCTCCCGGAGGAACAGCCCAGTATGGCTGCTCTCAACCGCGGCGACCACCTCCGGCGGTCCTTCGGCGATGACCCGTCCGCCACCGGTCCCGCCCTCCGGACCCATGTCGATGACCCAGTCCGCCGTCTTGATGACGTCCAGGTTGTGCTCGATGACGATGACCGTGTTGCCAGTGTCCACAAGGCGGCCGAGAACACCCAGCAGTTTACGGATGTCCTCGAAGTGCAGCCCGGTCGTGGGCTCGTCCAGCACGTAGGCGGTGCGGCCGGTGGAGCGCCGCTGGAGCTCGGCGGCGAGTTTGACCCGTTGTGCCTCCCCGCCGGACAGCGTCGGTGCTGACTGGCCGAGCCTGACGTAGCCGAGACCGACGTCGTTGAGGGTGCGCAGATGCCGGGCGATCGCGGGAACGGCCGCGAAGAACTCCGCGGCCTCCTCGATCGGCATATCGAGGATCTCGGCGATGCTCCGGTTCTTGTAGTGGACCTCCAGCGTCTCCCGGTTGTACCGAGCACCGTGGCAGACCTCGCACGGCACGTACACGTCCGGCAGGAAGTTCATCTCGATCTTGATGGTGCCGTCCCCGGCGCAGGCCTCACAGCGGCCGCCCTTGACGTTGAACGAGAATCGCCCAGGAAGGTAGCCACGGACCTTGGCCTCGGTGGTCTCGGCGAACAGGCGGCGAACGTGGTCGAAAACGCCGGTGTAGGTGGCGGGGTTCGACCGCGGGGTCCGGCCGATCGGGGACTGGTCAACCCTGACGACCTTATCAAGATGATCAATACCGGTGACGCCGCGATGCCGTCCCGGTACTTCCCGAGCGCCGTTGAGCGTGTTCGCCAGTACCGCGGCCAGGATGTCGTTGACGAGAGTGGACTTCCCCGAGCCGGAGACGCCCGTGACGGCCACGAAACAGCCGAGGGGGAACGACACCGTCACATCCCGCAGGTTGTGCTCACGGGCCGCGTGGACGGTCAGCGCGCGGCCCGCGGTCGGCTGCCGCCGGATGTCGGGCACCGGTATCTCGCGGCGGCGCGACAGGTACGCCCCGGTGATCGAGGACTCCGCATGGAGCAACGCCTCCACCGAGCCGGACACGACGACCTTGCCGCCGTGCTCACCAGCCCCCGGCCCGATGTCCACCACCCAGTCGGCGGCGCGGATCGTGTCCTCGTCGTGTTCGACGACGATCAGGGTGTTACCGAGGTCGCGCAGCCGGACCAGCGTCTGGATGAGGCGGCGGTTGTCCCGCTGGTGCAGGCCGATCGACGGCTCGTCCAGGACGTAGAGGACCCCGACCAGCCCCGAACCGATCTGGGTGGCGAGCCTGATCCGCTGCGCCTCCCCCCCGGCCAGCGTGCCGGCGGCACGGTCCAGGGACAGGTAGTCGAGCCCGACGTCGAGCAGGAACGCGAGCCGCGCGTCGATCTCCTTGAGTACCCGGCCGGCGATCGTCCGTTCCCGTTCGGTGAGCTCGAGCGCCCGCAGGAACTCGGCGCACTCCCCGATGGCCATAGCGGCCACCTCGGCGATCGAACGACCACCCAGGGTTACCGCCAGTGATTCGGGTTTGAGCCGGGCGCCGCGGCAGACCGGGCAGGCGATGTCACGCATGTAGCCCTCGTAGCGCTCACGGCTGCTGTCCGACTCGGCCTCCCGATGGCGGCGGCCGAGGAAGGCGACTACCCCCTCGAAGGCGGTGAAGTACTGGCGTGACCGGCCGTACCGGTTGGTGTAGGCGACCTGGACCTCGGTCTCCCCCCGTCCGTGCAGCACAGCCTTGCGTGCCCGTTCCGGCAGGCCCTCCCAGGGGATGTCCATCCGGAAGCCGAGATCGTTGGCCAGGGCCTCCAGCAGCCGGGTGAAGTACTCCTTGTTGTGGCCGGCTGACCACGGCGCGATCGCTCCGTCGTTCAGCGACAGCGTCGGGTCGGGAACGACGAGCTCGGGATCGACCTCCTTACGGGTGCCCAGGCCGGAACAGTCCGGACAGGCACCGTACGGGGAGTTGAAGGAGAAGGACCTCGGTTCCAGCTCCTCGAACGACAGGTCGTCGTACAGGCAGGCGAGATGCTCGGAGTACATCCGCTCACGGTCGGGGCCGCCCGGGTCGCGGTCGACGAAGTCGAGCAGCACCAGACCACCACCAAGGCCGAGTGCCGTCTCGATGGAGTCGGTCAGCCGCTGCTTTGCCGACGCCTTCACCGCCAGCCGGTCGACCACGACCTCGATCGTGTGTTTACGCTGCTTCTCCAGTTTCGGCACATCGGTGAGAGCGAGGACGCCGCCGTCGACACGCGCGCGGGCGAATCCCTTGGACTGCAGGTCCGCGAAGAGGTCGAGGTATTCGCCCTTGCGGCCCCGAACGATCGGGGCGAGCACCTGGAAGCGAGTGCCCTCGGGCAGCTCGAGCAGCCGGTCGACGATCTGCTGCGGGGTCTGCCGGGAGATCGGTCGCCCGCACTTCGGGCAGTGCGGGCGACCCGCCCGCGCGAACATCAGGCGCAGGTAGTCGTACACCTCGGTGATCGTTCCGACCGTGGACCTGGGGTTTCGTGAGGTCGACTTCTGGTCGATCGAGACGGCTGGGGACAGCCCCTCGATGAAGTCGACGTCGGGCTTGTCCATCTGGCCAAGGAACTGGCGGGCATAGGCCGACAACGACTCGACATACCGCCGCTGCCCCTCCGCGAAAATTGTGTCGAAGGCGAGGCTGGACTTTCCCGAGCCCGACAGACCGGTAAAAACAATCAAGGAGTCCCGTGGCAGGTCGAGGTCGACATCGCGCAGGTTGTGCTCTCGCGCGCCGCGAACGACGAGACGGTCTGCCATCGTGGGATCCTTCGCGGTCTGCTCGGGTGACGGGACATGCCGCGTTCGAGGACGGATGTCCGCGGCGCCTGCCATGGTACGGACGAGCCCCGACAGCTTCGGAGCGACATCGCGGTGGAGACAGCGTGAGACGAGCCCCGCCATGATCGCTGGCCTGGCCTGGCCTGGCCTGGCCTGCCACGGCCACCGGCGGCGGTATGATGTTCAGCGGAGGAGAACATGGGACACGGCGAGCACGGGTATTCGGGAGTGGTCGCGGCCGGCGGGCCGGCGGATGTCCGCGAGCTGCCGGGGCTGACGATCATCAAGATCGCGGTTGGTCCGATGGACAACAACGCCTACCTGCTGCGATGCGCCGTAACCGGCGAGCAGCTTCTGATCGACGCCGCGAACGAGGCCGAGACGCTGTTGGGCCTCATCGGTGCGGCGGGGCTCACCACCGTGGTGACGAGCCACCATCACAATGACCATGTGCAGGCGCTGGACGCGGTGGTCGCGGCGACCGGGGCGCGGACGGTGGCGCACCCGGCCGACGCCGACGCCATCCCGGTGCCGACGACGGTCCTGGTCCGTGACGGCGACGAGGTGACCGTCGGCGCCGCCACCCTGCGGGTGATTCACCTGGTTGGGCACACACCGGGGTCGATCGCGTTGCTCTACGATGCCGACCCGGCCGCACCGCATCTGTTCACCGGTGACTGTCTGTTTCCCGGTGGCCCCGGTGCCACTTTCGGGAACGCCTCGGCGTTCAGCTCTCTCATGGATGACCTCGAGTGGAAGGTTTTCGGGCCGTTCCCGGATGCCACCTGGATCTATCCCGGGCACGGCAGGGACACAACCATCGAGGCGGAGCGGCCGCATCTCGCCGAATGGCGTGCCCGCGGCTGGTGAGCGAATACCGGGGCGGCTGGACGCGGTTCAGCGCGCCCGGCATGAGGGGACGCGGCGTCGCGAATCATCCACCCGGGCACCGCCACCTGACCGAACGCCCTGCCGCCGGATCCTCGTACCGGTCGAAATCCCGATCTCACGCACGCTCTCGCGGCGAAATCTCGGGCTCGAGGCCAGCAACCACGGTGTCATGCAGCCGGTTCCGGCCGACAGTGAGCGCGCGCCGCACTTCCGCCTCGATTTCGAGAGGATCGATCCCGAGCCTGCGGCCGATATGAACAGACCAGATCTCGCTGCGCACATTGGTCTCGAAGTCCAGTTCGCTGCGCAGGTCGTTACGAGCTGCCTGTCGATTCTGGCTCACCATGACAAATGTGCTGAGAAAAATGGCCTCCAGGCTGACAAGCATCGTCAGCAGGCCATAAGGATAGCGGTCGAAAACCAGCGCGGGACCCCAGACCCCCGTGTTCGCCACAATCCAGAGAGCGAACCACAGAGCGTGGATGTAGACGAATCTGAGACTGCCCGCAAAAGCCGTCACAGCGTCGGCCACCCGGTCCTGTGAGCTCTTCAGGCTGGCGACGAGGTGAGTCTCGTTACGGATGTGATGCCGCGGCCGCTCGCTGGCCCCGGCCGGGAGCGGCCGCGGCCTGACGGTGTTGACCGGCCGCTCGCAGGCCGGGCAGCGGTCACCGGAACGATCGGGCGCGGCGGGCGGCTGGCCGGCATCAGCGGATTGGGCGCTGGTCATCTGCCCAGGTTCCCACTGGGGGCACAGCCGTGGTACCCGGTCCAGGCTGGTCGGTCGTGCGAGGCGGGAACAACGCGGCCCAAGAAGCTCCGGCAACAGGGTCATGGATCAGGGAGCGAGGTCGGGGCGCGTGTATCGCGAGGTGACGGAGGGAGTCACCTTGGCGATGACGCGAGGTGCGTGCCCCACGGCCGGTCGCGCTAAGTGGTACCGGCAATACCAGCGCGGCGTCGATGGTACTGGCAATACCGCTCGCGCTATCGAGGTGGTGACAGAAGATTCGATCACTGATGCAGATATTTCATCATTCTGGTTCAATCAGGCGGATCGAGGGAAATTGACGCATGCCACGGGTCCAGCCGCACCCCGGCACCATGACGGGGAGCTGCTATTTCGGTACGCGCGGTAGCCGCACCCCCACACAGAAGGAGACCGAATTGAACGAGCTACAGACATTCCATTTACCCGAGTTCATCGACGGCACGGAATCCGACCGCGCGCTGGCGCGTGCGATGGTGCGAGCCTGGCGGAGCGACGGAATATTCCAGATTGCTACCAGCCCGGCACAGGATCAAAAAACCCAGGCCGCGATTGAATCGAGCAAACGATTTTTTCGCCTGCCCATGAAAGCCAAGAGCCAATGTGTGAGTGAGCTGACCTACAGCGGCTACATCGCGTCCGGTGAGGAGGTCACGGCCGGCGAAGCGGACTATTCCGAGATTTTCACGGTCTGTCCGGACATCGCGTTGGACGATGCCCGTGTTCAGGCGCGGTGGCCATGCCACGGCCCGACCCCCTGGCCCGACGCCGAATACCAGCGAAGCATGCGGGTGTTCATGGACGAACTCGGCCGGGTGGGTGAGAAACTACTGAAGCTGACAGCGCTGGGCCTGGAGCTTGATGACACCGACGCGCTGACGAGGCTGACCGCTGATGGCTGGCACCATATGCGGGTCCTGCGTTTTCCCGCTTTGTCGAAGGAGAGCCGTCGCGGCATCGGCGCCCACACCGACTACGGGCTGCTGGTAATCGCCGCCCAGGATGACGTGGGCGGGCTCTACATACGTCCGCCGGTTGCCGGGGAGAAGCGGAACAGGAACTGGCTGGCGAACGAGAGCGCCGCCGGCATGTACGAGAACGAGGAGCCGTGGACGTTCGTGCGGCCGGTGCCGAGCGTACTGACGGTGTTCCCTGGTGACATTCTTCAGTTCCTGACCGACGACTTTCTGCTCTCGACACCGCACAAGGTCAGGCTGAACACCCGAGAGCGTTTCGCGCTCGCGTACTTCCATGAGCCCAATTTTGCGGCCCGCATCCGTCCGCTGTCCGGGGTGAGTGCCGACTGCATCCACTACGGGACACATTTTACCAATATGTTCATGCGTAGTTATCCAGCACGAATTACTACCCAACGCATCCTCGCGGAGGACCGCCTGTCAGTCCTGCCCCTCCTGCGGGATGACGGCGGGCTCCTGATCAGCTGATCTCCGAGCCCGACCTGGCGGGTGACCCGCCGTACGCTTGTTGCCGGACCGTTAGCGCGGTCCGGCAACAAGGCTCCGTCAGCTTCCCGGAACCACACCGGCCGGCGGCACGGATTCACTTTCCGCGATACCTCCCGCCGGATTTTTCACATCCTTCCTATCCTTTTTGGTCTTCTCCTGTTTTTCCGCCCGGGTGGCAGCCGCGCCCGGCCGGCCAGTGTCCTCAGCCGCGCGGCGGGCATCGGCGAGGAACGGCCCGCCGCCGCTCGGGTCGAGTACTCCCGCCTCCGCCCAGTCGAACCTGCCGGCCAGAACCTGTTGCGCGGCCCGGAAATTGTAGGTGTCGTCGTTGCTCCACAACGCGTCGAACAAAACATCGACCCGGCGCCGGGCCTGCCGGCAGAACAGGTCCGCCAGCTCGATGGCGGTCGGCTCACCGTCCCGCGCGAGCAGCTGCGCACGAACCACACACGCGCTCATGGCGAACAGCTCCGCACCGATGTCGACGATACGGCCAAGAAACATCTGTCTCTTTTCCAGGCCGCCCTTCCAACGGCTCATCCCATAGAAGGTCGAGCGGGCCATTTTGCGCGCCGACCGTTCAACGAACCGAAGGTGCGTCGCGAGCGCGCCAAACTCAGCGAAGGAACGCGGGCCGGTCCCCTCCCCGACAACCAGTCGGGGCAACCAGCGGGCGTAGAAGCCAGCCGCGCGCGCGGAGGTTCTCGCCTTGGCCGACAACGGGATCTCCGGCTCGATGATGTCCCCGGCGACCGTCAGATGGGTGTCGACCGCCTCCCGGGCGATGAGCAGTTTCATGATTTCGCTGGAGCCCTCGAAGATCCGGTTGATACGCAGGTCGCGCAGCATCTGCTCGGCCGGGACGGGCCGTTCACCGCGATTGGCCAGCGATTGCGCCGTCTCGTACCCGCGGCCACCGCGGATCTGCACCATCTCGTCGGCGACCAGCCACGCCATCTCGCTCGCGTACAGCTTGGCGAGCGCGGCCTCGATCCGGATGTCCTTACCGCCTTCGTCGGCCATCATCGCGGTCAGGTCGACGACCGCCTCCATGGCGAACGCGGTCGCGGCGATAAAAGCGATCTTCTGAGCGATCGCCTCGTGCCGGCCGATCGGCTGGCCCCACTGAACCCGCTCAGCGGCCCACTCCCGGGCGATCCGCAGCGAGTACTTCGCGCCGCCGGCGCAGACCGCTGGCAGGGCCAGCCGGCCGGTGTTGAGGGTCGTCAACGCAATCTTGAGCCCTTCCCCCTCCCGGCCAAGCCGGTCTTCGACCGGTACTCTCACCCGGTCGAAGCGGGTGACACCGTTCTCGATGCCACGCAGACCCATGAACTCGTTGCGGTGCTCGACCGTGACACCGGGCGCGTGCGCGTCGACGATGAAGCAGGTGATGCCGCCGTGACGCTCCGCGGCTGTCGGCACGACAGCCATCACAACCAGCCGGTCCGCGATCACACCGTTGGTGGTCCACAGCTTGCGGCCGGACAGCTCGTAGGCCACACCACCGTCCACAGGAACGGCCTGCGCACTCATCCGCGCGGGATCGCTGCCCACATCTGGCTCGGTCAGCAGGAACGCGCTGACCTCCTTGCGGGCGACCAGTGGCAGGTACCTGCGCTTCTGCTCACGTGTGCCGAATCTGCGAACCGGTTCGGCTACCCCGATCGACTGGTGCGCCGAGAGCAGAGTCGGGATGGAGGAATGCCAACTACCGGCGAGCGCCAGCGCCCGATTGTAGTACACGGTGCTCAGCCCGAGGCCGCCATACTCCTCCGGGATCTTCATGCCCAGCGCGCCCAGCCCTTTGAGACCATCGAGGACGTCCCGCGGAATACGACCATCCCGCTCGATCTGGAGCGGGTCCACGTGCTCACGCAGGAATTCCTCGAGCCTTTCAAGAAAGGCCTCACCGCGCGTCCTGTCAGCCTTCGACGGCCGGGGGTGCGGCGAGATGAGATCGAGGCGAAAATGCCCGAGGAAGAGCTCCTTACCGAACGACGGACGCGTCCATGCCGTCTCACGCGCGGCTTCGGCGACCTTGCGGGCGTCCTTTTCGTCCACTTGTGGCATATTCAGCTCCCAGGCTCAGCAGATCTGCTATGCCTTTTCTTCCCCGCCCGGAGCGATCTATTGTCTGTTGCTGGCGGCACGCATCGTGCTTTTTTGGTCGTTGGGTTTTGGTGGGTGGCTGGATGAAGATCAAGTTCATCAAGAAGTGTCGTCAACATCGTTGACTACACTGTAGGTAACAGAAAACACGAAGGAGACCGATGGAGACCGTGCAGCCTCGCCACACCCGCACCCCTCGCGGGACGCTGTCCCAACAGCTGCTGCTCGACACCGCGATGGAGATCGTCGACATCGGTGGGGTCGGAGGCTTCAGCATGCGAGCGCTCGGTGCCCGGCTGAACATCGACCCCACTGCCGTCTACCGGCACTTCCGCACCAAAAACGATCTTCTGGAGGCCCTGGCCGACCGGGTGGTGCGAGGTACGGAGCCACTCCCCCACTCCGGGAGCCCCCTCGCCGACCTCCGGGAGACCTTCGCCCAGCTGCGCCGGTCGCTCCTGCGCCATCCCACTCTCGCACCGGTCGTCCTGCGCCGGCCGCCGGGCGGCGAAGCCAGCTGGGAACGGACCAACCACACGATCGGTCTGCTCCGCGACGCGGGAATGCCCGATCATGAGGCGGCCAACGCCTTCCAGACGCTGCTCTTCTACACCCTCGGGCACTCCCTCACCGAAGCTCGCCACACCGCGGCGACGATCGCCCGCAAGGGGCCGGACGCCACCGTCACGCCAGTAACCGCGATCAGTCCGGCCGCTTCCCGCTACCCCCACCTCGCCGCAACCGCCGACCACCTCGCCGCCGAGATGGAAACCCAGTTCCACGAGGGGCTGGGCCTCGTCCTCGCCGCACTCGCGATCTGACGGCCCGCCCCGCCGATGAGGGCGTCCAGCCCGAGCTCAGGGGCGCATGGCCCCGCCGTGACACTCGGTCCGGACGCACTCACGGTTGTTGCCAGTAGGCGCTCCGGACGTATCATGATCAGCTATAACCAGGTTGGCCACTCAGCTGACAGTGACCGGCAAGCCGTTCATCAAGATCAAAAACGACAAAAATCGTCAACGTCGTTGACTACAGTGTAGGTAAACACCGGCACCATGACGCACGCTTTTGTGGGTGTTCGGGGTCGGTGGCGTTCAGGGCATCGGTGTGGTCGAGGGTTCCGGCGAGCGCGAGCCGGAGTAGTGTACCCCGCCGGTTGTCGACGATCTTTACTTGGATGTTGAGGCCTCCGTACAGGTCCCGGACCGCTTGGAGGCGTTGTGCGTGGGATGCGGCGGAGATGTGGTGGTCGGCGAGGGTCTGATGCCCCGCTGGGAACAAATCGCCCGCGGACTCCGCCTCGACATCCACGACGGCACCTACCCACCCGGCGCATCCCTCCCCAGCGAAGCCGACATCGCCCACCGCTACGACTGCTCCCGCCCCACCGTCCGCCGCGCCATCACCACCCTCGTCGGCGAAGGACTCCTCACCGTCGCCCACGGCCGCGGAACCTTCGTCCGCACCGACCCCGACCGCTACCTCATCGTCATCGTCATCGTCATCGGCGCCGACGACCACCCCGACTACCTCCACCACCCCCCACACGGCTGGCTCAGCCTGATCAGCAGCAGCCCCGAAGACGCCCACAGCCACCTTCGCCTCGGACTCGCCATCGACGAAGCCACCCACACCGACGCCACCACCTTCGACATCCGCCCTGGACGACTCCTCATCCACCGCCGCGCCGCCTGGACCCACATCAAAACCAACCGCCACCTCTACGCCCACTCCGTCACCCCCGACCCCAACCCCGACACACTCAGCACCATCGAACAGCGCCACGACCACCCCAACCCCTTCTACCAAGCCCTCATCGACGACCCCGAACACATCAGCTGGAACCTCACCCTCACCGCCGCCATGCCCACCCCCGAACTCGGCACCTACCTCAACGCCCCACCCGGCACCCCCACACTCCGCATCCAACGCACCCTCCATGACGACCACGACTACCCCCTCGAACACACCACCATCCACGCACCCGCCAACCACTACGAAATCACCACCACCAAACACACCCCCACCTCCACATCTGAACCCGCGAGCGAGCGACGTACCTCTTCTCACCGCATCGACAGCTCATCCAAGTTCGTACTTATATGCGGCTACCTGACTGGAAAAGGGTGTCGGCATGTCCGTAGGGCCGCTCGTTCCTATAAGATCTTGCCGGAGCTTCCCACGATGGACGGAGATGACGCGGTGGCTGACCTACTCACCGAGGCAGCGTTTGATCTACGGACGGACTCACACGATGATGTTCTTACCGAGGTTGAAAAGTGGCTTGGCGTGCAGCTTGACCGTTCATCGTCGGAGTACGGAAGGCAGGGCGTCACTGCTGGCTTCCGTACTGATCGAGATACCTGGGTTCGGATTCAGTGGCGCCGGATGTGGGTGATCAATGGCCCTGCGTGGACCGGAGCTGAATGCGCATCGGTGTTGCGCCATGTCGCCAAACCGGATCTGTTGCGATCGGTCCGCTGGCGTGACGATGCAAGGGGAATGGTATGGCGTGCCGACGAAATGGAGTTGATCCTCTCTCCGGCCGTCAGCAGTAGTGGTGTCGTCGGTAGTGAACCGGTACTTTCGGACTCGTGGTGGAGAAGTCTTAAGACTTCTTTCGCCGCACTAGCCGCGCATAAGACCGAGCGGGTAGGTATGTCGTCTGCTCATCTTATCCGACGCATTAAGGAAGTTTTCGGCGACTCCGTCGACACCACAATTGATGAGTGGGTAACTGCTCACGCCGACATCCACTGGGGAAACCTTACCGCGCCCGATTGCTATCTACTGGACTGGGAAGATTGGGGAGTTGCTCCCCGTGGATTCGACGCTGCTATGCTTTGGGGTCACTCCTTGCGCGTCCCCAAACTTGCTGATCACATCCAGCATGAATTTCAGGTCGACCTCACCACTCGTTCCGGGAAGCTCGCCCAACTTGTATTCTGCGCGAACGTAATTCGCGTTTCTGCACGACGTAGCGAACCAAACCCGCTTCTAGAACCCTCGAAAAACGCGGCTTACGCTCTCATTTCCGAACTCCAGACTCGCCGATAAATCTCACTCGTCATCCTCTGTTCTCGTTTCCATATTCCCGACTCTCTCACGGAGTAAATGGCGGTAATGTCCAATTCTTTCTCTATTCGGCCGAAGCTTTGCAGCTTCCACCATTTGCTTCAAATGCGCTGGGGAATTAGTTCCTGCGGCGACGCTACTTACAGCGGGCAGTTCGAAAGCCAGGCGGAAGATAGCTTGCCGATTCGAAAATTTTTGGCCACCTTCCAGAAACTGTGCAACTCTGGATTGTGTAACAAAGCGATATCTGGTGTACGCCCAGGGGCTTCAGTAGATTCTTCGAGAGCCCGATAAAGCCGATTTGGATCGAGAGAGTGCTCTACGCCTCCGACTCCAGGGAAAACCCCCACTTTGGTCGAGATCGCAAATTCTGGCAGCAAATCTCCGGCTACGCGCAATAAAGTACGGTGCGATGCGAAGTTGTAGTAGTTATAGCCAGTATCCAGTGCCCGAACTTCAAGTTTCAGAGCTTCTTCGAATAGCTGTCGCTCGTGACGAGATCGGTATAGCCCAAGGATAGTTCGGGAATCAGCTCGGCGCATATCTCTTCCTGAATTAGTACGTTGGCAAGCTGTGCAACATCAAGGCCGGTAGTTGCTGCCAACTCATCTAAGATTACTGGAAAACCGCTGAGAAGTTCCTCTAAGGCAGGCAGCGCACCTACGGAGAAGGTGATTTTCTTGCCTGCCGCGAAGAGGTCGACTCGTCCGTCACGCCTTTCCAAGTGGGGTGGAAATTCGGCTACACACACTACGCTGGTTGGATTTCCGAAAGTTCCACCGGTGGCCACATGACGATGGGCAGGTCGTTCCTTTTCCCGTGCTGCAAGGAATTCCGATGGCAGACGCGACATGGC
>NZ_CAKJTO010000059.1:0-33140 GCF_917627405.1 Protofrankia sp. Cj5 | reverse complement strand
GGGACGTGGCGCGAAATAGATCACTGCGACGCCCGCGAGGACGACGGCCGCGCCGATCCAGTCGTAGCGGTCCGGGCGCAGGCCGTCGATGCCCCACCCCCACAGCAGCGACGCGACCACGAACACTCCACCGTAGGCGGCATAGATCCGGCCGAAGTTCGCGCTGTGCTGCACGGTCGGGATGACACCGTAGACGACAAGGACAAGGGCGCCGACGACACCGGTGATGATGGACGCGCCCTCCCGGAGGCATCGCCACACCAGATAGCCGCCGCCGATCTCGGCGAGGCCGGCGGCGGCGAACAGCGCGAGAGCCCGAGCCGCGGTCACGCCAGGATCGTCGCTTACCGGCGGCTTGCGCCGGCCACCGGGTGGCGTACCGTCTCGATCTTTGAGCCGAGCCGGCGGTGGGCTGCGCTCCGCGGCGAGAGCAGTGGCCGCGGTGGAGTAATTCGGCGCCGGCACGACGTTCACCGCCGAAGAACCACCAAACCGAGCCGGCGTCAAAGAAGGAAGCCAGCCCCGGGTAAGAGTGCCCGGCAATAGGGGTGGGTCAAGGAGCGGGGCTGGGGTGCGTGCATCGCGAGGCGGCGGAGGGATGCGCCCTGTGTTGGGCGTCGACCGACAACAACGACGCGAGGTGTCCGTCATCGTGCCTGCCCCGGCTGCCAGCCAGGCCCGTCAGGGCGGGTCAGCGGGATTGTCAAACCATGCATACGGCCATGTATCGAGCCACCGCCGGCAATATGCTGTGTCCAGGTTAAATGATCTTTTTTGCGGCGGAATCTCCGCCCGCGAGACGGCTCGACTCCCGTTCAGAAGGGCCGACCCATCGCTGACATGCATGTTTACGCGAATAGTTGCCGGTCTGTTGTGCTTCGTGCTCCAATCAACCAACGCCGCGGTTGAGCCGCCGCCTCGTATCGCGTGGAGGTTTCGAAACGATGATCTCTGATATCGTCGGTGTCCGGCGCGCTGGCGAGAGCATTACCCAGCCGGCTTCGTTCATATTACGTAACGTTACAAAGAGGTACGGTGAGATATCGGCCTTGGCTGGCGTCGACGTAGTGGTCGCCAGCGGGCGTATGACCGGTCTCCTCGGTCCCAACGGCGCGGGAAAGAGCACGCTCATGGCGATCGCGGCGGGAGTTCTCGAGAGCACGTCGGGGGACGTCGTGAAAGCGCCGGGACTGTCGGTGGGTTATCTTCCGCAGCAGGACAACGTATACCCCATGCTCACCGCCCGGGAGAACCTGCGTTTCGTGGCCCGAGCGCAGGGGCTGCCGCGCCGCGGAATCGGTCCGGCTGTGGACGAGGCCTTGGCAGGTGTGCATCTGCACGACCGGGCGGATGAGCGGGCGAGCACTTTCTCGGGCGGTATGCGGCGACGTCTCGGATTTGCCGCGGCGCTTATCGGGGACCCCGCGGTGCTGCTCCTGGACGAGCCGACCGCCGGTGTCGACCCGCAGGCCCGCGCGTTGCTTCTCGACCTGGTGCGCGCCCAGGTGGAGCGGGGGAAGGCCGTCCTCTACAGCACGCATCTCCTGGCGGAGATCGAGTCGTACGCGGATGATTTATACGTTCTGCACAAGGGCGCGGTTCTTGCCCACGAGAACGTTCCGGACCTCCTGCGCTCCTATGCGCGGCGCACTATTTTCGTGACGGTTGACGGTGATGCCGCGCCGTTGTGCGCGGTCCTGCGGCTGGAGCCCGACACAACCGTGACAGCGGCACCGCGCACGGCCGGCGTCGAACGGGTGCGGGTCACCACCAGCGCGGACCGTGCGTACGCGGTGGGGCGGATTCTTTCCGCCGCGGCCTTCACCGCATCGCGTGTCGTGGACGTCGAAAGCCTGGAACCAAATCTTGAAAGTGTCTTTCTCCGCATCACCGGGCGGGAGGTTCGGGATTGAGCGCGATGGCCGCTGAACGGTCCAGCGGCGCCATCAGGAAGCTGACGGCATTCGACGCGGTGTTCCGCAAGGAACTGCTCATCAACCGGCGTGATCCGTTGCTGCTCATCATGATGTTCGCCGTTCCGGTTGTCCTGATCGCCTTCCTCACCGGCGCGGTGGGCGGCGCGTTCGGCACAGGCCAGCCACCCGCGTACGTGAGCGCCGGGCCGGTGGACCCCGCCCTGGCCCATCGGCTGGGTGCGCCACAACGTCTGGTCAGTGAGAACGAGGCCCGACAGGAGGTGGCGAACGGCGATATCGCCGTCGCGCTCGTCACCGACGACGCGGGCCACCGGACGGTGATCGCGGACCCGGCCACGCCGATCGTGCTGTCCCCGTTCCTCGCGGCGCTCGACAGCCAGCCGCCGGCTGTCATAACGCCCAGCGGCGCGTCCTACCTGTCGAACTCCAGCCCGTATGCGCAGACTCTTCCCGGCTTCGTCATGTTCCATGCCTTCTTCGGCGCGGCGCATGCCGCCCAGGCGTTGCACCGGGAGCGGAACTGGGGCACCTGGAACCGGCTCCTCTCGCTCCCGATCGGAAAGTTCTCGCTGCTGGTGGGCAAGCTGCTGCCGATCGCACTCCTGGCCATGGCGCAGGGCCTGCTGCTGATCGGCCTGGGGTCGCTGATTCTCGGCGTTCCCATCAACAATCCTGGTATGTTCATCGTCGCGAACGTTCTTATCGGGCTGTGCCTCGGAGCGGTCGGTGCGGCCGTCGCGGCGATCGCATCGAATGATCTTCAGGTCCCGCAGTTCAATAATCTTCTGGTGCTGCTCGGCGGCGCGGTCGGCGGCGCAATGGTTCCGTCCGTCGCGCTGCCGGGATGGGCGCAGACGATCGCCCCGGTTTTCCCGCAGTACTGGGCGATGCAGATGTTGCAGGACACCATGACCCGCAGCGCATCGATGGAAAAACTGCTGCTTGACACGGGGGTTCTCGCGGTTTTCATAACCGTCATCTTCGGGATCGGATTCAGATGTATGCGCTGGGAGCGGTTCAGGCATGCCTGACTGCATTCTCTGGCGCGGCCAGTTTTTCGAGAGGTGAACCGAACGTGTGTGCCGACAAGGCGCCAGCCGAAAACGACAGTCTGGTTGGCGCGGCTCTCCCCACGGCTGGGCCGGACCGCCTGATATCGCCATTCGAGATCTTCCTGCCCGCCTATCTGGACAACCCGCGACCCGCCTACGACATGCTGCGCTCCGCGTCGCCACTGATCTGGTCAGAGCTGCCGGCACCCGGCTGCTGGATTGTCACGTCGCACACGGCAGCAAGCGACGTGCTGCGCGACCCGAGATTCGGTAAAGCTGGCTACTGGGATCAGATCGCCGCCGACCGGGGTGGTGAGAACAGCGCTTTCGCCGTCATCCGGCTGTGGATGTCGCAGCTTGACGGGGCGGACCACATGAGGGTCCGCGGCGCCTTTGGACGTACCTTCCTGCCGCGCCGGGTGGAGATGATGCGCCCGCGGGTCGAACATGTTGTCAGGGAGCTTCTCGACGAGATCATCGCCGCCGGCGAACCCGAGTTTGATTTCATGAGCCGGTTTGCCTTCCCGCTGCCCGCGATTGTCATCTGTGCGGTTCTCGGCATCCCGCCGCAGGACCGGGAGGTATTCAGGTCGTGGTCGGCGGACCTCGCCCGGATCTTCGACGTGACGGTCGACAGCGAGTCGCTGCGCCGTAGTGAGGACGCGGTGAAGAGGTTCCAGGAGTACTTCGCCGACCGTGTCGCGCGCAGCGACCGGTCCGGCGACGACCTGCTCACCAGCTTGATCCGCGCATGCGAGGAGGAGCATGCGATCACCCGGGAAGAGCTGACCGCCAACCTGACCCTGCTGGTGTGGGCGGGCCACGAGACAACGATGAACCTGCTTGGTAACGGCCTGCTCACGCTGCTACGGCGGCGTGAACGCTACGAGCGGCTCGTCGCGTGCCCCGCCGCCGCTCCCGGGATCGTTGAGGAGGTGCTGCGTTACGAGGGCCCGTTGCGGACCACATCGCGGTTTGCGCGCGAGGACATCCACCTGCACGGCACCGACGTGCGCGGCGGGCAGCTTGTCGTGGTGCTGTCGCAGGCGGCGAACGCGGACCCGGCGGTGGTCGCCGAGCCGGCGGCCTTCGACCCGGACCGGACCGACGGCCGTTCGCACCTGGCGTTCGGGTCGGGGATCCACTTCTGTCTCGGCGCGTCGCTGGCGCGCCTGGAGGGCGATGTCGCCTTCCGTGAGCTGGCCCGGCGGCTGCCCGATCTCGAACTGGCCACAACCGAGCCGGACTGGGGCGTCAACATGTTCCTCCGCGGTCTGAACAGCCTGCCGGTCCGGCGCGGCGCGGCCGGGAGAGCCGCTTCGTGAGCACCCGGAGCGGGCGGCCGGGCCCCGTGCCCGGCATCGACGGCGCGCCGCCGGCTCCCGCGGCGGCCCGGCCCGATGGATCGCTACCGGCGGATACACCACGGATCCCGCTCATCGGCCCGCCCTACACGGCTGAGGCCGAGGCCCTGCTCACCCGCATCGGGCAGCCGCCGGACGGTCCGCGCCCGCCGCTCGCGCTCGTTCGCGCGTATGCGGCCCATCCCACGGTCGCGGGTGCGCTCGCACCCGTCATGGACGAGATGCTGCGGCTGATCGAGCATGACCCCGCGGTGCGGGAGACGCTCGTTCTGCGCGTCTGCGCGCGGGCGGGCTGCTGGTCGGAGTGGGGCATTCACGCGGCGGTGGCGCAGGGCCGGACCGGTCTGTCACCAGTCCGGATCGCCGGCACCCTCGTGGCCGCGCCGGACCTCACCGACACGGACGAAGCGACCCGTGCCGTCATCGAGCTTGCCGACGAGCTGCACGACCACGCCAGCGTCCCCCCGAGCCTCTGGGACCGGCTCACCGCGCTGTGGACGACCGACGAGATCCTTGAGCTGCTGACGATCGCGGGTTTCTACCGCCTTGTCGCGCAAACCGCGAACGCGCTGCGCGTGCCGGCCGAAGTGTGGGCGCTACGGCCGGCCGACCTGACCTCCAGGAGGCCTGATGGCAACTCTCCCCATGAACCAGGATGACCCCAAGGAGGCCTCCCTCGCGCTGTTCAATCCGCTCGCCGAGGGATTCCTGGAGAACCCCTACAGCCACTATGACCGGTTACGGGAAACTCAATCCCCGTATTTTCACGCGGCGCTTGGACAGTGGTTGGTCACCCGTTATGCAGATCTTGACATGATCTTGCGTGAACCACGGGTGGGCCGGGGTGAGGCTACCCGCTTCTTCGGGCACTTCGAGCCCGACTCCGCAATTGACCGCGCAAGCCGTGGCTGGATTTTCGGGATGGATCCGCCCGAGCACACCAGGCTGCGGCTGCTGTTTGCGAAAGCGTTTACCCAACGCCGGGTGGAAGGCCTGCGTGGTTATATAGTGACGAAAGTGGACGAACTGCTCGACGGTTTCGCCGCGGCCGGCGGCGGTGACCTGATGGATGGCCTGGCCCACCACCTGCCCGTCGCGGTCATCTGTGAGCTCCTGGGTATTCCAGCGGCTGACCACGAGGAGTGCAAGAAGAACTCATCAGCGTTGATCAGGTTATTGGACCCGATCATCACCGACGAGCAGCAGGCCGCCGCCGAGGACGCGAGCGCATTCTTCCTCGACTATTTCGGCCGGCTCGTCGAACGCAGGCGGACCGAGCGGGGCGGAGATCTGCTGTCGGCATTCATCACCGCCGCGGAGACCGCGGAAACGATCAGTCCGCTGGAGCTGGTGAACAACAGCCTCTTCCTGTTCGGCGCGGGCCATGAGACGACGAGCAACCTCATCGGCAACGGTGTATACGCGCTGTTGCGGTTCCCTGATCAATGGGCTGCCCTGCGCGCCGACCCCGGCCTCGCCGGCAACGTCACCACCGAGGCGCTCCGCTGGGACTCGCCGGTGCAGTACATCGGCCGGCGGACGATGGGATCGCTGGTCCTGGGCGGTACCCGGATCGCCGAGGGGAATCTGCTGATGGGCCTGATCGGGGCCGCCAACCGGGACCCGGAGCGTTTCGCCGAGCCGGGCCGTTTCGACATTTTCCGGCCACGCAACCAACCGCTTTCCTTCGGTGCCGGCATCCATTTCTGCGTTGGTTCCGCGCTTGCGCGCATGGAGTGTGAGACGGTTTTCCGAGCGCTGGTCGAGCGTTTTCCAAGAATGTCACTGGGCGCCCAGGTGGTCAGGAGCCCACTTTTCGCGATGCGCGGCTACGCCGAGCTACCGGTCGCCCTGTCATAGGAGACCATGTGTCCACCCAAACCACTCGATCCACCCAAACCACACTCGATCTGCTCGATGAGATCATCGACCGGGAGAGCTACTCGCGGCACTCTTTCATCTCCGCGCTGACCGCCGGCAAGGTATCGCGTGACCGGATGCGCGACTGGGCGGTACAGAAATACCATCAGACATACGGACAGAACCGCGGGTTCAGTGCCATCCATGCCAATACGCGCTATGCGGACGTCCGTCGCTACGAGATGATGCAGCTCATCGCCGAAGAGACCGATCTCGCTGACGGGACCGACGCGCACTACAATCTGATGCGGCGCTTCGCGGAAGTACTCGGCGCCGGTCCGGAAATGTTCGATAAGGAGCCGGCGACGCCGGTGGCAGATTTTCTGGACTACCTGCTGCGGACCTGCCGGGAGAACCACTTCGTCTGGGGGCTGCTCGCTTTCTACGTGAACGAGCGGCAGACCCCGGCCGCGGTCGAGAAGATGCGTGTGTTCCTCACCTCGTCGTGGCGCATCAGCGATGTGGACGTCGAGTGGTTCACGGTGCACAGCCAGCTGGACGGCGGCCACGCGCTGGGCGCGCGGCTGCTGATCGAGAAATACGCGCACGAGGTGCCCGAGTTCGACGCCGAGGCGCCTCAGTTCGTCCGGCGCGGGTGCGCCCAGTGGCTGAAACTCCAGGACTTCTACTACTCCGTGGTGCGCCCGTGAACGCGCCGACGACCGGCACGCCCGAGGAGCTGCTGCTCGGCTGGATCACCGAGCCGCGTGCCGACCGGGGGCTGCGGTTTCTCATCGACGGCACCTGGACCCGTATCGACTACGGCCAGTTCGCCGCCGCCGTGCTGGGCACGGCCGTCGCGTTGCTGGAGGAGGGTGTGGAGCCGGGCGACATCGTTCCCCTGATCCTGCCCACCGGCCCGGAGTTTCTCGCCTGCTTCTTCGCCCTCCTGTGGATCGGGGCGGTCCCGTCCAACGTCCCGTTGCCCGAGGCCGTCAACCAGCGGGCCGGGTGGCTTGAGCAGCTGCGGGGGATCGCCGCGCAGCTCCGGCCGCGGTTCGCGCTCGCCGGGCCGGACGGCGCGGGGGGACTTGCCGACGCGCTGCGCGAGACGGGCCTCGCGGTCCGCGTCGTGACGCCGTGGATGGCCGAGACCGGGCCGCAACCCCCCCGGCGGCCAGGGCATCTCGCGGTCCTGCAGTTCTCGTCCGGTTCCCGCGGCGTCCCGCGCGGGGTGCGTATCACCCGGGCGAATCTCGCGGCGAACATCCGTGCGATCCACACGTGGGTGGACGTCCGCTCCCACGGCGGGGTGTGCTGGCTGCCGCTCTACCATGACATGGGTCTTGTCGGCGGTTCGTTGGCCGCGGTCACCAGGCAGGCCGAGCACGCGTACATGCCGCCCACCCAGTTCCTCCGGAACCCGCTGCGGTGGCTCCAGCAGTACGACGAGCATCGGTACAGCCACATGTTCATGCCCAACTTCGGCTTCGAGTACATCGTCCGGATGGTCCCGGCCGCGCGCGTCGAGGGGCTGGACCTGTCCAGCGTGCGCTCCGTGGTGAGCGGGGCCGAGCGGGTCAACCCGGCCACGCTCGCGGCGTTCGCGGACCGGCTCGCGCCGGCCGGGTTCGACCGACGGGCCTTCCAGCCGGCATACGGGATGGCGGAGGCGACGCTCGCGATCTGCGGGGTGCCGCTCGGCGTCGCTCCGACGATCGTGCGTATCGACCAGGACACCGCCCGCATGGACGCCCCGGTCACCGTGCTCGGCTCCGCGCTCGAGGGCGAGGGCGGGGGGCGCGCCGCCGACGCCGCCGCGTCGCGTCTGGTCAGCTGTGGGCCGCCGCTGCCGGGGCTGGAGATACGGGCTGTCGGCGCTGACGGCGAGCCCCTGCCCGCGGGTTATCTCGGCGAGCTGTCGGTGCGCGGCCCGTCCATCGCCGACGGTTACAGCGTCGCATCGCCGCAGGACGCCGAACGGTTCGGCGCCGACGGATGGTTCCGTACCGGAGACGCCGGCTTCCTGCACGACGGCGAGCTCTACGTCCTGGGACGCCTCGGTGACAGTTTCAAACTGCGTGGCCGCACCATCTTCATGGAGGACGTCGAACTGGAGATCCGGCGACGCGCACCGGGTGTGCTGCTCCTGGCCGTCGGCGGCCTGCTGGCCACGACACCCGTCGTCGTGGTTGTCACCGCGTCCCGGGCGGAGACGTTCGCACCGCTCGTCCGCGACGTGGTGATGCTGCTTGCCGGCGATGAGGTGGCGGTCGAGGTCGTCACCACCAAGGCCGTCGGGCGCCTGTTCACCAGCAGCGGGAAGCCGCGGCGGCGGGAAGCCTGGCGGCTCTACCGCGACGGCGCGCTCGGGTCTGAGCCGGTGCGGATCGGACCAGGCGAGGAGCTGGCGCCCGTACCCGCGCCCGTACCCGCGGGCGCGGACCGATGAGGGCCCTGCGCCTGGCGGCCCTCAAGACCGAGGCAGCCTGGTGGATGACCCGGATCCATCTGTCCAACATGAACATCTGGCCGGTCTTCATGGGCTGGGCCGTCGCGGACCCGTCCCCGGACCCGTGGCCGCTGGTCTGGCTTGCCGGCTATGTCGCCGCGGCCGGCGGCGCGCTGTTCATCGTCAACGACATCCTCGACGCGGACGGCGACCAGATCACCGCGCCCTACCTGCCGCTCCCGTCGGGGCTGCTCACCGTGCGCGAGGCGTGGGCCGCGGCCGCCGGCTACTTCGCCGTCGCGCTCGGCGCGCTGTTCATCGCGTGCGGCGGTGTCGCTCGTACGGGGCTCGCGCTCGCGCTCACGATTGCCGCGGTCGTCTTCTCCATGGCGTACTCGACGGTGAAGGACGAGGGCGTCGTCGCGAGCTTCGTCGTGAGCGTGCCGCAGACGATCCCGGCGGTGGTGGGCTGGTACCTCGCTGGCGGCCAGCACCCGTGGTGGCTGGTCGGGGTGCTTGCCTACCTGCTGATCGCCTGCGTCTCCAACAATATCCTCGCCGCTTTGCGCGACGTCGACCTTGATCCTGTCGTGGGGAACATGACCGTGCCGGTCCGCATCGGCGCCACGCGGGCCTTCCAGCTCGCCGCACGGGTGGCCACGCTGGCCTTCGTCCCGATCGTGATACTCGCCGCGGTCGTCCCGGGCGGCTGGTGGGGCCTTGCCGTCGCGGCGCCAGCGGCGCTGATCATGTCGCTCTGCTACCGCCGCACGCTGGCCGCGTTCGGCGAGCCCGGCCGGGGGCGGCTGCGGCGGATGGCGGACATGCGCCTGTTCAAGTTCGGCGAATACGTCCGTCACACCGCGCTCGCCGCCGTGTTCTCGGTACCGGTCGCGCTGTCCGCGGGCGTCGTGATGCAGGCGACGCTCTATTTCGGCGGCTTTGTCTACGCGCTACGGGTCATCCGCGGCGGCATCCGCCGGGATCTTGCCACGGCCGGCGCGGCCACCGACAGCCCCGCCGGCACCGGCCCGCCGGCACCGCTCCCGGCGGCACCGGCTGACTCCTCGAAGGCCGTGAGATCATGAGCTCGGACACCGCCGACGTCATCGAGCAACACGCGGCCGCCCCGACGCGGGCCGGGCAGCCACTGTTCGGCCAGGGCCTGTTCGGCGAACACCTGACCGACGCGGCGGACGGGATCCGGGCGGTCCTGACCGACGTCGTGCGTCCGTGGGCGCACGAGGCCGAACGAGCGGGGCACTTTCCCCGGCAGGTCCTCGCGGGCCTGGCGGCGGCGGGTGTCATCGCGCGGCGCTGGCCGGCCGGCTGCGACGGCGACACGGGCTGGGGCGCGCTGCTCGCCATCGAGAGCGGCCGGCTCGGTTTCGCCGGGCTCAGCGTCGGCATCAGCCTTCAGGTGGAGACCGTCGCGAGCATCCTGCACCGCTACGGGCGCACCGAGCTGCTGCGCGGGTATCTCGACGGGGTCCGGGACGGCAGGCTCGTCGGCTGTCTGGGCGCGAGCGAGGCCGGCGGCGGCTCGGACCTCATGAGCGTCAGCACCACCGCGACGAGGATCCTGGACGGCTGGCAGGTGCGCGGGGAGAAGAAGTTCCTCTCTCTCGGCCGGGTGGCCGACTTCGCCCTGCTGCTCTGCCGCATGGACGGTGACGGGGCCGGGGGACTGGGTGTTGTCGCCGTGCCGGCGGCCGCGCTGACCGTACGCAAACGGCTGGTGAAGACCGGCACACAGTCGCTCGACACCACCTGGATGGATGTCGCCTGCACGGTTGGTGAGGACGCCGTTGTCGCCCGGCCTGGGCTGGGGCTGCTGGCGGTGACCTACGGGCTGACCTATGAGCGGCTGTCCGTGGCCGGGCAGGTCGTCGGCTGCTGCGAGTACGCGATCGACCTTGCCGTCTCCCATCTGCACAACCGCCGGCAGTTCGGCCGCCCGCTGTTCGAGTGCCAGGCGCTGCGCATCCGGATCGCGGAGCTGGCATCCCGGCTCACGGTCCTGCGGCACGCGGTGCTCGCGATGGCCGCGGGGCTGTTCGCGCCGGGCGGTCCCGGTGTCCGCGAGGTCGCCGCGCTCAAGGTCACCGCGGCCCGGTTCGCGGAGGAGTGCACGAGCGAGTGCATGCATGTCTTCGGCGGCGCCGGCTATCTCGAGGACGAGACGCCGCTCAGCCGGATGTGGCGGGACTCGCGCCTTGCCCGCATCGGCGGCGGCACGGACGAGATGATGTGGGAGCTCGTCGCGGGCGGCCTCGGCGGTGACGGCGAGACCTATCGCGCGGCGGTGAGCCTCCGGTGATCCGGCTGCTCGTGGCGGGCATGTCCGGCCAGCTCGGCCATGGCCTGGCCAGCGTCCTCGCTGATGCCGCTGATGCCGCTGATGCCGCTGATGCCGCTGATGCCGCTGATGCCGCTGATGCCGCTGATGCCGCTGATGCCGCTGATGCCGCTGATGCCACTGGCCTGGTCCGGCTCACGCGCGTCGTTGCCCGCGCGCACCCGGCCGGTCGCGGCCCGGCCGGCGGTGCTCCTGTCGGCGGTGCTCCTGTCGGCGGTGCTCCTGTCGGCGGTAGCCCCGACAGCGGCGGGCGGATGGTACCGGGCGATGTCCGCCAGCCCGGCTGGGGCCTCGATGCCGGCGCTCTCGCCGATCTGTCCGACGTCGGCGTGGTGGTGAATCTTGCCGCCGAGACGAACTGGGCAGCTGCCCAGCAGGCGCTTTTCACCGCGAACACGGTCGGCGCCGTCGAGGGGCTGAACCTCGCTCGCCGCCTCCAGGAGGCGCACGGCCGGCGGGTGGCCTACATCTACGCGTCCACCGTCTACGTCGCGGGCGGCCGGCTCGGTGTCGTGCCCGAAACACCACTGGGGCCATGCCGGCACCGGACCGTCTACGAGGAGAGCAAGTGGCTCGGCGAGCAGGCGCTCGTGGAGCAGTGGCGGCCAGGCGACCCACCGGTACTGATCGCGCGGTTCGCCGCGCTTGTCGGCGACTCCGTCACCGGTACCACCCGACGCCGCAACTCGCTCTACCTGCTCGCCGCGCGCTGGGAGGAGCTGCCGCTGCGGATGCTTCCCGCCATGCGCGACGCGCGGGTGGACGCCCTTCCCCGCGATGTGGCGGCCCGCGCGCTGCTCGCCGCCGCCCGGCGTATCGTGGCCGACGGTACCGGCGCGTACGACGACGGCCCGGCCGTCGTGCACATCGCGGGCGGACAGAGCGCGCCGACGCTGCGGGCGTTGCTGGAACTCGCCCGGTCGCAGGGGCCGCACCGGTTCCGGCACATGCTGCGGCTGGTACCGACATCGGCCGAGAGGATTCTCTGGCTGTCGCAGAATCCCGGCCGCTTCTATCGGCCCGACGAGGCGTGGACGAACTCGCTCACCGGGCTGCGGTATGTGGCGCTCGACCGTGTCTACGAAACAACGCGGCTGCGTTCCCTGCTGCCCGCCACAGATGTTCCCCAGGTCGAACCGGCTTTGCTCGCCCGGATCCTGTTCGGCCTGCCGGCCAGCCCCGTGGCAGCTGAGCTGCCCGGCGATCCCGCGATGGCGAGGTTCGAGTGAAGCTTCTGGTAGTCGGCGGCAGCGGCTATCTCGGCCGCGCTGTGGCGGTGGCCGCTGACCGGGCCGGAGCCCAGACGCTGTCGTTGTCAAGGTCGGGGTACCACCCGGCCGGCCCGGGGGCGGCCGGGACCGGGCTGGTGGGTGACGCCACCCGGCCGGGCTTCGGGCTGTCCGGCGCGGCCCTGGAGGAGGTCCGCGAGGAGGTCACCCATGTGGTGCTCGCCTTCGGCTCGGTGCGCTGGGACTGTCCGCCGAGCGAGGCACTCGCCGTCCACGACACGGGCATGCGCACCGTGCTGGCGAGCCTGCGACAGCTGCGGGCGCTCACCCGGGTCGTCCACGTCTCGTCCCTGTTGGTGCTCGGCCGCGCCGAGGGCCTGGTCGGTAACCGCGAGCTGTTCGTCGGCCAGCGGTTCCGGAACTGGTACGAGTACGGGAAGTACTGCGCTGAACGGCGGGCCCGCGACGCGGGCGATCTCCCAGTCAACATCGTGCGGCTCGGGCCGGTGCTGGGGGCACCTCCGGCGGGGCTTGCCCTCGACACCTCCCACGGCCTGCTGGCGGCGCTGCCGTACCTGCTGACCGGCGGCCCGGTGCACCTGGACCGGCGCGGCCACTACCCCTGCTACGTCAGCGAGGTCGGATCAGCCGCACAGGTGATCATGAATGCGCTCAACGCTCCCTCGACCGGCCAGACCTGGAGCTGGTACGACCCGGATCTCCCGACGCTCGCGCAGGTCTACACCGACCTGTGCGCGGCCTGGGGGCGGATTCCCCGCCTGGTGGACGTGCCCGCGCTGCGGCCCGTGCTCCGCCTGGCCAGCCGCCGCGTCGGAGTGATCCCTGAACTGCTCGACTACAGCCGGCCGTGGTTCGAGCTGGCTCCAGACGTCCTGTCCGATCTGCCCGGCGACCGGCCCGTCAGCGGCGGCGACTACGTCACGACGACCGGGCGGCACCTTCGCGACCGGGGCCGCGTCATGGCCGGGGCGATGCGGTGAGCGGCGTCGACACCGACGTCCACCCGTTCTTCCGGTTCTACTCGGCGGGCAACTTCGGCGAGGTCGCGCCACAGCGGCTCTCCCCGATGTCATGGTCCCTCGTGGGCGAGCCGATGGAGCGGGCAACCCGGGTCTTCAGCCGCCGGGTGTGGGGACGGTGCGCCTGGGCGGAGGGAAGCTGCTACGTGTTCGTCGGGTACTTCGGCTGTCGGCCCTACCACAACCTGTCGTCGTACTGCGCGCTCGCCGACAGCATCCCCGGCGTCGAAGCGTCCGATGTCACCGCGGCCTACTTCGAGGACATCGAACCGCCACCGGGCATCGCGGGCGTGACCGTTCCCTGGTGGGCGCGGGCCCGGGCGCCCGGCCGGGTGCTGCTCGAGCTCGCCGGCACCGGCCCCCGGCTGCGGCTGCTGGAAGCCCGTGTCGCCGAGCTCGAGCGCGACGCCCGGCGGACCGCGGGTGGCGGGGCGGACACGGCCGGCATGCTCGCCCTCGTGCTCGAACGAGCCCGTGCGGTGCTGGTCGACGCCTGGTCGGTCCACATCCTGAGCACCGCCGGGCTCGTTCCGGCGCGGGTCGCGCTGCGTCGGGCGCTGCGGCGGCTGGTCCGCCACGGCGACGAGGTCGAGCTGTGGCTGTCGCGCCCGCGCGAGCTGGTCTGGCGGCGTCTGCACGCGGCCGCCCTCGCCGGGCCAGATGGCTCGGGTGACTTCCTCGCGTCGTCGTTCTACGAGGTCGCGGACGGCCACGCGCCCTGGGCCAGCTACGCCGTGCGCCAGCAGGTCGTGACCGGGACGGCCGAGGACCGGGTGGACGTGCTCGATCCCGGTGTCGCCGCGGTGGAGATGCTCGGCGAGCACAACCGCCGGATCGTCACGGCGCTCTCGTCCACCGTCGGCGAGACCATGGCCGCCAGGGAACACAGCAAGTCGCTGGTGATGCGCACCCTGCACGTCTTCCGGCGGGTCCTCCCGCGGTGGGCGGTGGTGCGCGGGGTGCCCGACCACGCCTGGCCATACCTCACCGTGGCGGAGATCTGCGGGACGGGCCGGCTGGACGTGCTCGAACGGCGGTGGGACGACCGGCGCGAGGCGTGCGAGAAGGCGCTGGCCACCGAGATGCCTGAGCACCTCGACCTGCGGGACCCGGCGAGCCCGCGCCCATGGCTCGGCCGCGGCGTACGGCCGGCCAAGGGCGTCTCACCCGGGCGGGCGACCGGCCTGGTGATCCATCCAGACATCTCCGACATCTCCGACATCTCCGCTATCCCCGCCGAGCCCGTGGTGCTCGCATGCGTCTCGGCCGACGCGGATGTCGCGCCGCTGCTGCCCTTTGTCTCGGCAGTGGTGACCGAACGGGGCAGTGAACTGTCGCATATCGCCATTCTCTCCCGGGAGTACGGGATTCCCTGCGTCGTCGGCCACCAGGGCGCGGCGGCTATTCCCACCGGCACATTCATGACCGTGGACGGAACATCAGGAGAGGTACGGGTTCATGAGCGATAATTCCGCGCCCGACATCATCGGGGCGTTAGCGGCGGAATACAGCCGTATCAAAGGGGTGCGCCGGGACCTGCGCACGTCCGATCGGATCGTGGAGGATCTGCGTATCGACTCGATCAGCGCGATAGAGATGCTCGTCCGTGTCGAGGAGCTGCTCGGCATCAGCATCGTGGCCGACCCCAGGATCGCGGGTCTGTCGACCATCGGGGACATCCTCGAGCTGGTCGCCGTGATCCGCTCCGGCGCCGGGCCCACGGCCGAGAGAACGGCCTGACATGCCGGGCTTCCCGTCGCTTGCCGAGCGCATCCTGTCCCGGAAGGCGGGCCGTTCCCTGCGGGCCGGCCAGGTCGACGAATTCGAGATCGACCTGGCGCTGACCCACGAGGTGCTCGGACCGCCCACGTTCCGCACCTTCGAGACGCTGGGGGTGCCGCTCTGGAATCCCGACCGGGTGTACGTGACCATCGACCATTTCGTGCCCGCGGCAACGGTCGCGCAGGCGGAGAACAACCGCGCCATCATCGCCGCCGTCCAGCGGCACGGCATCACCCACACCGGTTTCTACGACGGCCCGAGCCATCAGACCCTCGCCGAGAGCGGGCTGGCAGGTCCCGGCGATGTCGTCGTCGGGACCGATTCCCATACCTGCACGGCGGGTGCGCTCGGCAGTTTCGCGACCGGCATCGGCGGTACCGAGATGGCGGGGGTCCTCGCGACCGGGAAGCTGTGGCTGAAGGTGCCGCACGCCATCTCGGTGCGGCTGACGGGGAGCCCACCGACGGGGGTGTCGGCGAAGGACGTCGTCCTGTACCTGCTGCGGGACCTCGGCATGGACGGCGCGACCTACGCCTCGCTGGAGTTCGGCGGTCCGGGCGTGCGGGCCATGCCGATGGACGAGCGCCTCGTGCTCGCGAACATGGCGGTGGAGCTCGGCGCCAAGGTCGGCCTTGTCGAGGTCGACGAGACGACATGGCGCTATGTCGGGCGCGAGCCCGAGCCTGGCCTCGACCTGACCCTGCACGACGGCACTGACTACAGCCGCCGGATCACAGTCGAGCTGTCCGCGCTGGAGCCGCTGTGCGCGGCCCCGCACAGCCCCGCGAACGTCCGGCCGGTCGCGGATGTGGCCGGAGTCGTTATCCAGCAGGCCTACATAGGCTCGTGCACGGGTGGCCGGCTCACCGACTACCGGTCCGCGGCCCAGATCCTGCGCCATCGGCGCGTCGCCAGCTCGGTACGGCTCATCATCACGCCGGCCTCGAAGGTCATCTACCGCGCGATGCTCGCCGAGGGCCTGCTGGAGATCTTCGCGGCGGCCGGCGCGATCGTCGAGCCGCCCGGGTGCGGCCCGTGCGCGGGCCTGCAGGCGGGAGTCCTGGCCGACGGTGAGACGGCGATCACCGCGAGCAGCCGTAACTTCGTCGGCCGGATGGGCAGCGCGGGGGCGAGCATCTACCTGGCGTCGCCGGCAACGGTCGCGGCCAGCGCGACGACTGGCATGATCACTGATCCGCGGGGCCTGTTATCCGCTGACGAGGTGCTCCGGTGAACATCACGGTGTCCGGCCGCCGCTGGCGGCTCGGTGACAACCTCGATACCGACGTCCTGTTCCCCGGCAGCTTCATGACCCTGACCGGCGCGAAGGCCGATGTCGCGCTCAGCGGCCTCGCGATGCTGCTGCCCGAGATCGCCGACGGGTTCCGCCCGGGTGACGCGATCGTCGCGGGCAGCAACTTCGGCTGCGGCTCCAGCCGGGAGTACGCGGCGGCGGCGCTCAAGGATCTCGGCATCAGCGTCATCCTGGCCCGTTCGTTCGCCCGGATCTTCTTCCGCAACGCGCTCAACATCGGGCTGCCGGTCCTGGAGATCGACCGGGTCGACCTGATCCCCGACGAGGGCCCCCTGCTGGTGGACCTCACGGCGGGAACCGTGTCGGGCGCGGACGGGAGCGTGGCCACCGGCACGGTGCTGGACCCGTTCCTGCTGGATCTGCTGCGTGACGGCGGCCTCATGCCGCGGCTGCGCGCCCGGATGGCGTCCCTGGACACAGCAGACGGACGAGGGGAGCACGCGTGACGGACACACGGAGCTCCGGCGGCACCGCCGGGCCGGAAATCGTCGCGGCCGGTGTCGACGGCGCGGCCGGTGTCGACCGGGCGCTGCACGCGCTTGCCGTCATGGGCACGGCGACGCCCCCGCAGTACGTCCAAGCGACGGGCAGACCAGCCGCTGAGCTGGACGCCTGCGTGGATCGTGGGCTTGCGATGTGCCGGCCGCCCAGCGACCGCTACGGCCTCACCCCAGCCGGCCGGGAACGTCATGCCCGCTGGCTGCCGGTGGCCACCGCTTCGCTGCGTGGGCCGCTGCCGGTTGTCCTCGACGCGTTCCGGCTGGTCAACCGTGACGTCAAGGAACGCTGCACGCGGTGGCAGCTGCGCGATGGCGTGCCCAACCCGCACGACGACGCCGGCTACGACAGCCGGATCATCGAGGAGCTCGCGTCGCTGGCGGTGCGGTGCGCGCAGCTGCTCGCCCCGCTGGCCGTCGTCGAGGAGCGGTTCGCGCGCTACCCGGCGCGGCTCACCGGCGCGCTCGCCCGCGCCCGCGCCGGTGAGGTCCGCGCGGTGACCGGTGTCCTGTGCGGTTCCTTCCATGAGGTGTGGATGGAACTGCATCGTGACCTGCTGCTGTCGGGCGGGGCCGAACGCGGCGCGGCGGACGAGTGACCGGGGTGACCGCGTGCCCGCCGCGCGGCGTCAGCCGTTCACTGGCAGCCCGCTCACCGGTAGCCCGCTCACAGGTAGCACCGCGCGTGGCGCACGACGTCGTGCGCCATCGGCCCCCATGCTCTGGGCACGGGCAGCCCGGGACGGGGCGTCCGCCGCGTGACCAGGCAGCACCACTGCAGGAGGTGGGCGGACACGACGTCGGTGGCGCCGGGCGGGCCCCAGCTGTCCGTGCCGCCGTTACTGTGCAGCTCCACCCGCAGCGACCGTCGCGAATGGGTGGCATGCGCCCGCAGCAACGCCCAGGGGATCGTGCGGTAGCCGAGCTCGGCGACGAGCGGCGCTTCTCTCACCAGCTCGGCGTCAGCCCCGACCGCATCGGTGATGTCGAGGGTATGCGCCCAGTGCTCCATGGTCCGGGCAAGCCCGAACGTCCGCGCGTCCATACCGAAGCCCCAGGCCACGCGCTCCGTGGCGGCAAGCTCGGCGAGCCGTTCCCGCGTCCGGGTGGCGCCGCGCTCCCACCAGCCGGCAAGCTCCGCCGTGCTCATGCCCGCACCGCGGTGGCATCCCGCCGCGGTGAAGGCGTCAGCGCTGGGGAAGGCCGGCAGCTCGGCCGCGAAGGCGCGCGGACCGCCGGTGAGCGTGTCGAACGCGACCTCCTCGGTGTCGGCGAGGTGGGCGAGCTGGTCGCGGACCGCCCAGCCGGCGGCGGGCGTGGGCGCGTCCCAATCGTCGGTGGAGAGCGAACGGACGATGCGCCGCAGGACCGCGTGGCGGTGGCGCAGCCCCTCGAGCACATCGGCGAACGAGGCGCTCGGGCCGGTGGGATCCGGGGTCACCGCTCACCGGCCCGGCAGCGCGCCGCCGTTGACGTGCAGGAACTGCCCGGTCACGTAGCCCGCGTCGGGCGAGGCCAGGTAATGGATCGCCGCGGCCGCGTCGCCCGGTTCACCGACACGGTTCACCAGGGTCTGCGCGGCACGCCGCGTCCGTTCGTCGTCGGTGGTGTCCTGGCCGAAGAACTCGGTGCCCGCGATGAATCCCGGCACGACCACGTTCGCCGTCACCCCGCGCGGGCCCAGCTCGCTCGCGAGCGTGAGGTTCCAGCCGTGCAACGCGGACTTCGCCGCCCCGTAGGAACCGTTCCCGCGTACCGCGGCGAGGCTGCTCACGGTGACGACCCTGCCGCCGGGCGACCGCAGACGCCTGGTCAGCGCGGCTGTCAGCAGGACGGCGACCAGGACGTTGTTGCGGAAGTCGGACGTCCACCGCTCGGCGACGGCGGTCAGGTCGTCTCCGCCGGCCGCCACGCCGCGGGCGCCGGCATTGTTCACCAATACGTCCACCGTGCCGGGCAGCTGGCGGACCGCGGCCTCGACGCTGCGCGGGGAACGCAGGTCGCAGGTGACCGCGTGAGCCCGGGGCCCGAGTTTCTCGGCGGTGGCGGCGAGGACGTTCTCGCGGCGGCCCAGCAGGTATACCTCGGCACCGTCACCGGCGAAAAGCTCAGCGGCGGCGGCACCGATTCCGGTGCCGCCGCCGCTGACGACGACGACGCGGCCCATGCGCCCTCCTCAGCTCTTTCGGCGGAAATAATCAGTGTTCTCAGCGGATACGCCGGGATCCTCTCACGCCTCAGCGCCCAGCGCCTTGTGCCCAGCGCCTTGTTCGAGCATTTTTCGGAGCGTTCCATGATACTGCCCACTCCCTTGTCGTTCCTCGTTCAGGAGCTGTCCGCCGGGTATCAACTCGGGGCCCCCGGAAATCTTGTATCGAGGTGGGGTGGAAAGGCAGTCGGGCTGGCTGGCCTGGTCCGCCTCGGCGCCCGGATACCGGCCACCTGGCTGTTGAGCGTCGATGCGGCAGCCAGCGTCGCGGCCGAGGGCGTCCAGCTGCCGGCCGAGGTCGGCCGGTGGGCGGTGCGTAGTTCCGCCTCGGTGGAGGACGGCGCGCGGTTCTCGTTCGCCGGTCAGTTCCGCACTGAACTCGATCTGTCGCCCGCGGAGGTTCCCGCGGCGGTCCGCCGGGTCGTGGCCAGTGCCACTGACCGCGGCCCAGCGGCCTACCTGGACCTCACCGGGCTCGGCGCGCCGCCGCGGATGGCTGTCGTGCTGCAGGAGTACCAGGAGCCCACCGCGGCGGGGGTGTGGATCGGACGTTCGGCCGCCGCGGGCCGGCTGGAGTGGTGCGCGGGGCCTGGCGAGCGCCTGGTCTCGGGGGCGGTCATCCCGGCCGTCGAGGAGTGGGACCGCGAGGCCGGGCCGGTGGCCCCGGCGGGAGCGCTCACCAGTTCGACGGGCGCTGTCGGGGCGGCGTGTCTGAGCCTGCAACGGGAGGCTGGCATGCCGCTGGATCTGGAGTTCGCCGTACTGATGGCGACCGATGCCTTGCTGTGGCTGCAGGCACGACCGGTGACGCGCCCCCTGGGAGGACCGGCCAGCCCCGGCCGTCGTGATATCCGTGCCGCTGCCGAGGGTGCCGCGAACGGGGCCGAACTGCTCCAGGGGTTCGCCGCCGCTGGCGGTGTGGCGCGGGGCACCGGAGCCGTTGTGCTTGACCCATATGACGGGAACTGGCAGCCGGGCGGCATCCTGATCGCTCCCACCACCGATCCCGCCTGGCTGCCGCTGATGGCGACCGCGGCAGGTCTCGTCACAGCGTCGGGTGGCCTGCTGTGCCACGCGGCGATCGTCGCGCGGGAGATCGGTCTGCCCGCGGTGACCGGTGTCGGTGCGGACGTGCTGATGATCGCTGACGGCCGCCTGCTCGTCGTTGATGGCGGCGCGGGCACGGTTACCGTGGAAAACTAGGAGCGCCCGAGGAAGGCGCCCTGGTTTTGGGCGCCGACCGAGGACAACGCGGCCGGGCGGGATGCGGAAAGCCGCGAGCCGGACAGTCCTATTGCCGGAGCCTCTAAGTGGTCGGAACAGCCGGGCCGCGCGTTGCTATCCACAAGATAGTCAACGTTGTTGACGGCGTCTCGCGATTGACAATAAGCAATAACAAACGACAAGATCAAAAATGGTGGCTAGATCAACCGTGGGCGAACGCGAGACGAAACGCTGGTAAGTATCCCGCGGGGCGGTGTTGGTATAAGATGCGGCTGGAGCGGATCTGAATGAGTGAATATTAATGATCTGTACTGGATGGTCCCGTCGACGAAGGGCACGGGCATGAGCAGCTTATCCACCTCGGCACCAAGTAGTCCGCCCGCGCGCACACCGCCCGTTGCGGCGGGCTCCTTCTTGTTGGGATCAGCGGCCGAGTTACGCGGCGACATGCTCGGAGCCTTTCTGCGAGCTTTCGAGAGGTACGGGGACGCTGTTTGCTTCCGTGTCGGGCCACCCGGGCTACGCGAGATATACCTGGTATTTCATCCCGACGCCGCCCAGCGCGTGCTCGCCAGCTCCTCGGCCAACTATCGCAAGGACAACGTTTTTTACCGGGAGGTCCGCGGCGCGTTCGGCAACGGCATCCTGACCAGCCAGGATGCCGACTGGCACCGTCAGCGGCGATTTCTTCAACCGCTGTTCACCACCCGGCGGGTGGCCGAGTACGCAGCCGCCATGGGCGGACAGGTCGAGAGCCTGGTGAACGGATGGCGCCGGCGCGGCGCGGGCACCATCGATCTGGATGACGAGATAACCGGGCTGACGTTGCGGGTGGTGTGTCGCGTCCTGTTCGGCGATGATCTTGATCAGGCGCTACCGGTGGTCCGCCGTGAGTTCGGGAGGCTGGCGGAGGCGGTACTACGTCGCGGACTGGCGCCGATCCGCATGCCGCTGCGCTGGCCCACGCCGGTCAACCGGCAACTCGCGCAGGCGCGGAGCGAGCTCTATTCGGTTTGCGATCAGATAATCGCGCAGCGGCGGGCCAGCGGTGCCAGGTACGGCGACCTGCTCGGGCTGCTGCTCGACGCCCGTGACAGCGATGACGCCCTGACTGACGCTGAAGTGCGTGACCAGGTGCTCATCTTCCTGCTTGCCGGGCACGAGACGACCTCGACCGCGCTGACCTATGCCCTGCACCTGCTCGGCCGGCATCCCGCGGTCCAAGAGCGCGTCCGTGACGAGGCCGACGCGATCGCCGGCATCCCCACCGTGGCGGACGTTCCAGCGCTGCCCTACAGCACGATGGTGCTCAAGGAAACCATGCGGTTGTACCCGTCGGCACCGATCATCAGTCGTTGTTCGCTCACGGATGAGGACGTGTGCGGCTACCGCATCCCGGCTGGGAGCGACCTGCTCGTCGTCCCCTGGGTCACCCATCGGCATCCGCTGTTCTGGGACAGGCCGGAGCGTTTCGAGCCAGAACGGTTCACGCCGGAGCGGGAGAAGGCGCGCCACCGCTATGCCTGGTTCCCCTTCGGGGGCGGGCCACGCGGCTGCATAGGTCAGCACTTTTCGATGCTCGAATCGACGATCGCGCTGGCCGGGCTGGTCCAGAACTTCACGTTCACCGCACCCGTCGACGACCCCCCCTACACCAACCACATCACGCTGCGCCCGACGTCCGGTGTGCCGAGTCTGGTCACGCCACGCTGATGCCGAAACCCGCGGGCTTCTCCCGAGCCGAGGAGCTGGAAAGGCCCGCGGGCGGGACTGGCGCTCTGACCTGGTGGTCGCAGCCGGCCGACCCTGGGCGAACCTCCGGCGACAACTACTTAGGGCGACCGGCAATAGGGGACGCGGCGTCGCGGGGCCAGGGCACGCACCTCGCCCTTAGCGCGCCCGGCTGGCGAGGATGCGCTCGGCGTGGCGCAGGACCGGGGCGTCGACCATGCGGCCTTCGAACCTGAACACGCCGGGGGAGCGGGCCGCGGCGTCGAGCACCCGGCTGGCCCAGTCGATCTCCTCCGGTGCGGGCAGGAAAGCCTGTCGTATGGCGGCGACCTGGCTGGGATGGATGCAGGCCTTCAGGGTGAACCCGCTCGCCGCCCCGTCCCGCGCCTCGCGGGCGAGCCCCTCGAGATCGGTGATGTTGAGGTAGACCGCGTCGACGGCGACGCGCAGGTAGGCGCCGGCGGCGAGCAGGATACTGGCGCGGGCGTGGCGGGCGACGTCGTGGTAGCGGCCGTCGGCGTCCCGGCTGGAACGTCCGCCGAGCGCGGCCACCAGGTCTTCGGCTCCCCACATGATGCCGACGGTGTTGCTGACGGCGGCGATGGCGGGTGCGGCGAGCACGCCGCGTGGAGTTTCGCACAGCGCGACGACCTGCCGCGGGGCGAGCGCGGCCACCTGCTCGGCGGTCTCGGTCTTGGCCAGCATCACGGCCTGGTAGGGGGTGCCCGCCAGCGCCGCGATGTCCTCGGCGTGGTCGTCGGTGCCGGCCGGGTTGACCCGCACGATCGTCCGCGCCGGGTCGAGCGGGGTCTCGCGCAGCGCCTGGCGCGCCCGCGGTCTGTCCTCAGGTGCCACGGCGTCCTCCAGATCGAGGATGACGCCGTCGGCCGCCGCGGCGGCCCGCGCATACCGGTCGGGACGGTCGGCGGGACAGAACAGCAGCGCCGGTCCGGGCAGGCGCGCGGTCATCGGGCCACGTCCGGGTCCAGCTCCGGGGCCGGGCCTGTCGGCGGATCGGACGAATCGGCGGCGGTGGATCCGCCGCCCGCGTTCGGGCCCGTTGTGTTCGGGCCCGCTGTGTCCGAGCGCAGCATCAGCGCGCCGCGCACGGCGACCGCGACCACCTCGCCATGCTGGTTGCGCGCGGTGTGCTCAAGGGTGACCACGCCCTGTCCCGGCCGGCTGCGTGACAGGCGCTTGTCCAGGACCACTGTTTCGGCGTAGAGCGTGTCGCCGTGGAAGACCGGCGCTGGGAAGCGGACCTCGGCGAAACCGAGATTGGCGACGGTTGTGCCCTGAGTGAGTTGGTTGACTGACAGACCGACGAGGGTCGACAGCGTGAACAGGCTGTTGACCAGGCGGCGGCCGAAGGGCTGGGTGGCGCTCCATGCCTCGTCGAGGTGCAGCGCCTGCGCGTTCATCGTCAACGTCGTGAACAGCGTGTTGTCGGCTTCACTCACCGTCCGCCCAGGCCGGTGCGCGTACACCACGCCGACCTCCAACTCGTCGAACCACAGGCCGCGCTGTTCCACGCGACGGCGTTGGTCACTTTCGTCACGCATCGTCTCATCTCCGTCGGTTGGCCGTGCTCAGCGGCCGGGCATTGGTTGACGGGCACGCTTGACGGGTCTACCGACGCCGTGCGTCTGGTCTCGATCTAAGAGCGTGTGTGAGATCGGGCTTTCGATCAGTGAGCCGCGTCCAGGCGCACCCTGGCAAGGCGGAAGGCCGAAGCGATACCGGATGAGTTGTATCGGTGTGGCCGACAACGCGGCCAGGGGGCACCTGGGCGCGGTGAGCCGGAATGACGATCTCAAACACGCTCTAAAGGCCGAGGTGGTGGGCTATGATCATTTTCTGTACCTCGCTGGTGCCTTCGCCGATTTCAAGGATTTTGCTGTCCCGCCAGTGCCGCGCGACCGGGTATTCGTTCATGAAGCCATAGCCGCCGTGGATCTGGGTGGCCTCCCGGGCGTTGGTCACCGCCGCTTCGCTGCTGACCAGTTTCGCGATCGCGGCCTCCTTCTTGAACGGCAGTCCCGCGGCCATGCGGGCGGCCGCGTCGTAGTAGGCGGTGCGGGCGACGTGGACCCGCGCCTCCATATCGGCAATCTTGAAGGAGATCGCCTGGTTGGCGGCGATCGGCCGGCCGAACGCATGGCGGGTCCTGGCGTAGGCCACCGATTCGTCGACGCAGGCCTGGGCCAAGCCCACAGCCAGCGCCGAGATGGCGATGCGGCCCTCGTCGAGGATGGCCAGGAAGTTCGCGTAGCCGCGCCCCCGCTCGCCGAGCAGGTTCGCCTCGGGTACCCGCACGTCGACAAAGGCCAGCGGGTGGGTGTCGCTGGCGTGCCAGCCCACTTTGGAGTACGCCGGCTCCGCCGTGAAGCCGGGGGCGGGGACCGGCACCACAATGCTGCTGATCTCCTTCGTCCTGTCCGCGTCCCGGTCATCGCCGCTGGTGCCGGTGACGGCGGTGACGGCGGTGACGGTGACCAGGCGGGTGATGGTGGTGCCGGAGTTTGTGATGAACGCCTTGGAGCCGTTGATCACCCACATGCCGCTGTCCAGGTGGGCGGTGGTACGGGTGCCGCCGGCATCGCTGCCGGCCGCCGGCTCGGTCAGGCCGAACGCGCCGAGGGCCGCGCCGGAACACAGCATCGGCAGCCATTCGCGTTTCTGCTTCTCGGTGCCGAACCGGTAGATCGGCATCGCCCCGAGCGAGCAGCCGGCCTCCAGCGTGATCGCGACTGAGGAGTCAACCCGGGCCAGCTCCTCGATGGCCAGGCACAGGGTGAAGAAGTCACCGCCCATCCCGCCGTAGGACTCGGGGAAGGGGAGCCCGAACAGGCCCATCGCTGCCATACCAGCGACGACCTCGTACGGGAAGGTTCTATCCTCGTCGTGCCTGGCCGCCACCGGGGCGACGACCTCGCGGGCGAACTCGGCGACGGTGCGGCGCAGGGACTCCTGCTCGTCGGTGAGGCGGGTGTCAGGCATCGGGCGGCTCCCCGCTTGCGGGTGTGCTGGCCGGCTCGGCCGCGTCCACGACGGCGAGCAACTGGTCAATCCTGACCTGCTCGCCGGGACTGACGAGCAGATCCTTGACCTGGCCAGTCACAGGCGCGGCCAGGCTGTGCTCCATTTTCATCGCCTCGACGATGATAAGCGGCTGGCTGGCGGTGACCTGTTCGCCGGTACGGACGTGGACCGCGATGACGGTGCCGGGCATCGGGCTGCGGACCTCGGCGACGCCGGCTGAGGCGGCGCCGGTGCGGGCCGCGGGGCCGGCCTCGGTGAGGGCCCACGCGGCTCCGCCGGCCCCGAGCCAGCGGACCTGCCCATCGCGGGCGTACCACCAGCGCCGGCTGTGCCCGTCCACGGTGACCAGCAGTTCACAGCCGTCGCCGAGGGTGCGTACCGTGGCGGGGTGGGGCTCGCCGTCGTCGGCGCCTGCCCCAACCGCGCCTGCCCCAACCGCGCCTGCCCCAACCGCGCCCGCCCCAAGCGGCCGGGACAACGGGCGGAGCGTCCCGGTCGCGGAGGGCTCACGGCGGATGCTGACAGTAGCGGCCAGCTCGGCAGCCAGCCGGTGGGATGGCCGTCTGCCGGGCGGTCCAGGCGGTGGAGCGGTCCCGGCGGCCCCGGGCGTGGCGACGGGGGTCACGGCGACCTCGGCGCTGCCGCCCGCGGGCAGCGCCACCCGCCAGATCAGAGGAGCCGGTGGGCCGCCGGCCCGCCAGCCGCTGGGGGTGTCCCACAGGTCGATCACCGGCCCGGCCGGCTGTGCCTCGACCAGCCGCGCCAGACCGTAGGCCACGAGCGCGCCGGCTGGGACGCTGCCGTCGACGAGCCCGGCCAGCTCCCGTTCGACCAGGCCGGTGTCGAGGCGACCGGCGACCACGCCGGGGTGGGCAAGCAGCGCCCGCAGAAACGCCACGTTGGTCCCGACTCCGAGGACGGCGGTGCGGGCGAGCGCCGCGTCCAGCCGGGCGAGCGCCGTCGTCCGGTCCGGCCCCCAGGCGATCACTTTGGCGAGCATGGGGTCGTAGTCTGTTCCCACCCATGCGCCTTCGGCCAGGCCGGAGTCGACGCGGATGCTGTCACCTGCCGGTTCGTGCAGCGCCACGACGGTGCCGCCAGTGGGTAGGAAGCCCTGGGCCGGGTCCTCGGCGTAGACGCGCCCCTCGATCGCGTGCCCGGTCAGGCGTACGCCGTCCTGGATGATCGTCAGCGGCCGGCCGGCGGCGATCCGGAGCTGTTCGGCGACCAGGTCGATCCCGGTGACCATCTCGGTGACCGGGTGCTCGACCTGTAGCCGGGTGTTCATCTCCATGAAGTAGAAGCGTCCCGGGTCGTCGGCCCCGACGATGAACTCCACGGTGCCCGCGCCGGTGTAGCCCACAGCGCGGGCGACATCGACCGCGGCCGCGCCGATGCGGTCCCGGGCCGCCGCGTCGAGCAGCGGCGACGGCGCCTCCTCGATGATTTTTTGATGGCGGCGCTGCAGGCTGCACTCGCGTTCGCCGAGGTGGATGACGTGGCCGTGGGCGTCGCCGAGGATCTGCACCTCGATGTGCCGGGGCCGGGCGACGAACCGCTCGAGGAACACGGTGCCGTCGCCGAAGGACGCGGTCGCCTCGCGGCGGGCGGCGGCAAGCTCACCGCGCAGCGCGGCCGGGCCGGTGACCAGCCGCATCCCCTTGCCGCCCCCACCGGCGGACGGTTTCACCAGCACGGGGTAGCCGACCTCGTCCGCGGCGGCGAGGAGGTCGTCGTCGCTCATCCCCGGCTCGGCGCGGCCGGGCACCACCGGGACGCCCGCGGCGGCCACCGTCCGCTTGGCGCGGATCTTGTCGCCCATCACCTCGACGGCGTGCGCGGACGGTCCGATGAAGACCAGCCCCGCGTCGGCGCAGGCGCGCACGAAGGCGACGTTCTCGGCCAGGAAGCCGTACCCGGGATGGACCGCCTGCGCCCCGGTCAGCCGGGCCGCGTCGACCAGGTGCCGCACCGACAGGTAGGACTGCCGCGCCGGAGCCGGGCCGATCCGCACCGCCTCATCGGCCTCGCGGACGTGCCGGGCGTCGGTGTCGGCGTCGCTGTAGACGGCGACGGAGCGGATGCCGAGCGCCCGCAGGGTGCGGATGACCCTGACCGCGATCTCCCCCCGGTTGGCGACCAGTACGGCGTCAAAAAGCGGGCCCGTATCGGTCATATCCGGAAGATGCCGTAGCGGACGGGTCCCAGCGGCGCGTTTGCCGCCACCGACAGGGCCAGCCCCAGCATGGTGCGGGTGTCCAGCGGGTCGATCACACCGTCATCCCACAGCCGGGCCGTCGAGTAGTAGGGGCTGCCCTGACGCTCGTACTGTTCGCGGATCGGCGCCTTGAACCCATCCTCAGCCTCCACGCTCCAGTCGTTCCCGCGAGCCGCCAGCTGTTCGCGCCGGACGGTCGCGAGAACGGCGGCGGCCTGGTCGCCGCCCATCACCGAGATCCGCGCGTTCGGCCACATCCACAGGAAGCGGGGTGAGTAGGCGCGACCGCACATCGAGTAGTTACCGGCGCCGAACGAGCCACCGATCACGATGGTGAACTTCGGGACCCGTGCGCAGGCGACGGCGGTGACCATCGTGGCGCCGTGCTTGGCGATCCCGCCCGCCTCGAACTCCCGCCCGACCATGAACCCGGTGACGTTCTGCAGGAACACCAGCGGGATCTGGCGCTGGTCGCACAGCTCGACGAAGTGCGCCCCCTTCACCGCGGACTCGCTGAACAGCACCCCGTTGTTCGCGATGATGCCGACCGGGTGGCCGTGCAGCCGGGCGGTGCCGGTAACCAGCGTCGGTCCGTAGTCACGCTTGAACTCGGTGAACCGACTGCCGTCGACGATCCGGGCGATCACCTCGCGCACGTCGTAGGGGATCCGGCTGTCGGTGGGCACCAGCGCGTACAGCTCGGCTGGGTCGGCTGCCGGCTCCTCGGTCGGGACGACCTCCCACGGGCGGGGCGCGCGGGGGGCGAGGCTGGCCACGATCGCGCGGACCCGACGCAGCGCGTCGGCGTCGTCGTCGGCGAGATGGTCGGTGACCCCGGAGACCTTGCTGTGTAGCAGCCCGCCGCCGAGGTTCTCCGCCGACACGACCTCGCCGGTCGCGGCCTTCACCAGCGGCGGCCCACCCAGGAAGATCGTTCCTTGGTTTCGGACGATCACAGCCTCGTCGCTCATGGCCGGGACGTAGGCCCCACCGGCCGTGCACGAGCCCAGCACCGCGGCGATCTGCGGGATACCCGCCGCCGACATCGTCGCCTGGTTGTAGAAGATCCGCCCGAAGTGCTCCCGGTCGGGGAACACCTCGTCCTGCAACGGGAGGAACGCCCCACCGGAGTCGACGAGGTAGAGGCAGGGCAGCTGGTTGTGCAGGGCTACCTCCTGCGCGCGCAGATGCTTCTTCACGGTCATGGGGTAGTAGGTGCCGCCCTTGACGGTGGCGTCGTTGGCCACCAGCATGCACTCCCGGCCAGCCACCCGCCCGACACCGGTGATGATCCCCGCGCCTGGCGCCTCGTCGGTGTACATGTCCCAGGCGGCCAGCGGCGAGAGCTCCAGGAACGGGCTGCCACGGTCGAGCAGGGTGTCGATCCGCTCGCGAGGCAGCAGCTTGCCCCGGCTCACGTGGCGGGCACGGGCCTCCCGCGACCCGCCCTGGGCGGCTGTGGCCAAGGCGGAGCGCAGGTGGGCGACCAGCGCGCGGTGCGCCGCCGCGTTGCCGGCCCCGTCCGTACCGGAGGGTGCGCCCGAGGTGTGCCCGGACGCGGCTGACCGGAGAGTGCTCATCTGATCGCCCTCATCGCCTGCCTGCTTCCTCGGAGGTGCGGATGCGGTTCCAGGTATTCCGCCCATCGTCTATTCCGCCTATCGTCCACGCCCAGAAGCTGTCCGGTGCGTGCCCGGCCTCCTTACGAGAGCAGGAACGCGCAGGCCGCGGCGATGTCCTCCGGCTGGCCGGCGCGTTCGACGTCGTCTTCGCCGGTACGCACTGCGTGCCACACGGAATTCCCAGACGGCCCAGCCTTCGACCCCGAGACGCCCGTGGGCTTCAACGATCCCACCCTTGGACTGCTGTCCGCCCACGTCGCGCAGACCGGCACTGTGCGACGTGGGCGGGCCGGCCGGGCGGGTACGGATGTTTGCCATGCTCGCGCCCGGCCGCACCTGTGGATTGAGGGCGCTTCAGGGGGCCGCTGGAGAGTTACTGGATGGGTGCGTCCGGCGGCGGCAGGTGGAAGGACGTGTCGGGTTCGACGGCCCGCACCCCTGCCACAGCCTCCAGCGACCGCCAGTCGGCATCCGGCACGGAACCGGATATTATTCCGATGGCCTCGTGAATCTGATCGACGTGCATCCCCCTGGCCCGGAGCGCGGCGGCGATTTCTGCCAAACTGCCCCGATATGTGTCATCAACAGTGATATGAACATTGTTCGCCATGGGGGTCACCTCTTTGGCCAACGGCGAAAAAACCGTTGCGGAACCTACTGCGGAGCCTGCGTCAGTCCGGCGCCGACGTCGAGCGACGACGCGCGAAGCCGGAAACTCGCCCTGGTCAGATTACCCCACAGTTCGAGTGCGCCCTGCCCGGTTTTCTCGTACCAGAGCGCGGCGATGCCGGCAACGTGTGGGGTGGCCATGCTTGTCCCGGAAATGACGTTGTACTTCCTGGGCGTCACCCAGGACGAGTAGACATCGACTCCGGGGCCGGCAAGGTCGATCTGTCCGCCGCTGGCCAGCAGCGGGGGTCCGGAGGGCTCCCCGCCGTCGTTCTCCGTCGGAATCCTGTTGCTGTCCGTCTCGCTCCGTCTCGCTCCGTCTCGCTCCGTCTCGCTCTGCTCTGGCCAGAGGGCTGAGTCGATGCGGTCGGCCTTGAGCTCGATCTTCATGGACGGCAGGGCGGGATATGCGGAAACAGGTAGTGTAGGTACGTACCTACCGAGGAGGTGATCGTGATGACCATGGTCTCATCGCGGGAGTTCAACCGCGACGTGAGCGCGGTCAAGCGGGCCGCTACCAGCGGACCGGTGATCATCACGGATCACGGTCGGCCATCGCACGTCCTGCTGTCGTTCGAGGACTATCAGCGGCTCACGGGCACCGCGGGCATCCTGGGAGACGCGTTCGTCCTGGATGAGGAGATTGACTTCGAGCCGGTGCGTCCGCGGGACTCGCCGCGCGAGGTTGACCTGTGAGCTTCCTGCTCGACACCAACATCATCTCCGAGCTCCGCAAGCCCGCGAAACGGCGGGATGACCGATTCAACACCTGGGCCCAGACCCTGTCGCCATCGGCGACCTTCCTCTCTGTCATCACTCTGCTGGAGCTTCGGGCTGGCATTGAGAACAAGCGGCGGCACGACGCCCGGCAGGCGACCGTCCTGGACTCGTGGCTCGATCAGAACGTGCTCCCGGCATATGTTGGCCGGCTGCTCGACGTCGACCAGGCCGTCGCCGACTCGGCGGCGCGGCTCCACGTGCCCAACCGGCGCCCAGCTCACGACGCACTCATCGCAGCCACGGCCGGGGTCCACGGGCTCACGCTCGTCACCCGCAACGAGTCCGACTTCGCCCCCATGGGCGTCCCACTCGTCAACCCCTGGACCTACCACCGGTAGGTAGGGATGTCGGGGCGGACGGCACAGAACCGGTGAGAACCTCGCGATGCTTCGTCGCTGGCCCCTCTCCCTCGACCCCAGCAGACAGCGGCGTCCGCAAACGTACGGCAGGAGGCCTGGATATCGGCTCATCGAAAATGAGGCCGTCCCGCCGCGAGCGGCCGCTGGAAGCGAGCCTACGGTATGGATTTGTCACGTTAGGGCGCGCGGCGCTCCGGAGCGTGCTCACTGTGGCATTCCTGGGTGCTGGAGGTTCTCGCCTTTTTGGCCGGATCGTGCCTTTTCAACTCTGGTAGTTGAGCAGGTAGATGCCTGCGGCCCCCGCTAGGGCGATGGTCTGTTTGCGGGGGTGCCAAGCACAGCCAAACAATGGCGCCGCTACGCGGAGCGCGGCTGTACATGTGCCGCCGGCGACATCCCAGACCCGTATTGAATGATCATGCTCGCCGACGGATGAAAGCAGGGATCCGTCTGACGAGAAGGCCAGGCCGTTCACCGTGCCGGTGTGACCAGCTAGGCTGGCTAACAGTCCGCTGGTGGCGACATCCCAGATTCTGATCTTCATATCGCTGCTTGCGGAGGCGAGTAGCGTTCCGTCAGGAGAGAATGCCACGCCGTGTACCCAGCCGGCGTGACCGGTCAGGATGGCACGGGCGGCCCCGCTGGTGACCTCCCAGAGTCGCACAGTCTCGTCGCCCCCAGCGGAGGCGAGACGGAGCCCGTCCGGCGAGAATGCCACGGCAGTCACGCCGATATGCCTGCTTGGTGTGGCATGTATGGTGCCGCTCTTCACTTCCCAGATTTGCACCATGCCATCGTTCCCGGCAGAGGCAAGCAGAGCGCCGTCTGGAGAGAAAGCGAGGTTTGTCAGCATACCGGTGTGGCCAGTGAAGGTGCTTTGCAGATCACCGGTGAGGGCATCCCAGATTCGGACCGGTTCATCGTTGCTGACCGAGGCGAGTAGGGCTCCATCAGGGGCGAACGCGATCCCGCTGACCCCGCCCGGGAAAATCTGATGCGGAGTCACTGGATGCGTCCGGAGCGGGGGCCGGCGGACGATAATCGATGATAGCTGGATCGAACATGTGTTTCGCCAGCCTGACGGTTCCGGACACTCAGGCCCGTCTGGCGACCGTGATCGGGGCAGCCCGCACGGCTCGGCCGAGCCGGCGTCGACGTAGCACCCCATCACCTCTACCTGGTCGCCGACGTTCATGGTCTTGCCGGCGGTCCGCCTCGGCCAGGCGGCCCGCGAGGCTGGGCTGTAGTTCTACGACAGTCTCCGCAGGATCGAAGCGGTCGTGTCACTTCGCGGGCGCTATCGTTGCCCCTCGCCGTCATACACATGCGCGGCTGCCCGTCGACGTCGATGAGCACTGCGGATCAGCTCGGCCGGAGCGTGTCTGCCAAGAGCTGCGCTCGCCGGTCGGCGAACCGTCGGCGCATCTCAGCGACCGAGCCGGGATCGGCTTTGTACTCGGCGAACGCGGTATCGGTGATCTGCGTCAGCGCGCCGAGCGCGTCCGCGAAGACCAGCGGGTCGAAGCCCGGGTCGGTCGCGGCGGCGAGGTCGAGCAATTCCCGCCGCGTGTAGCGACCGCTCATGATTGCTGCGTCGACGTCAAGGAAGTCGCGTTGCATGGCCCGTCCGAACAGGGCGCACATCTTGTTCGCGATGGCGTCGTCCGCGTGCGGGACGGGCCCGATGTCCAGCAGGACCGGATCGTGCGCCCGCCAGTCCGCCGAGGGTCCCACCTTCTCGACCGCGCCGTCAGCACGATCCGTCACCATCAGCCGCACGAAGGTCTCGGCCCGCATCGCGACGGTGGTCGTATACCCCGCCTCGTCGAGCGCGGCGATGACCGCGGACGCGAGCTGTGGGAACTCGTCGCGGTGGTGCCAGCTGGTGAACAGATCGACGTCGCCGCTCGGGCGGGCGCCGATTCCGTGGGCCTGGACCGCGTAGCCACCCGCGAGCGCGAGCCCGTACCGCGCCCCGGCGGCCAGGGCAATCTTCGCGATCTTCTCATGCCGTGGTTCCACGGTCTACGCGGCGGTAGCCCGACTGATGTCAGCGAGAACCGGGAACCTCTGCTCCCAGGCTGCCCTGAGCGGTACCGGCAACCACAACAGCGCCCACAACCGCCGCAGCATCGCGCCGTCCAGGTAGGCGTAGAGGTCCCGCGGGCTGGCTGCCTCGATCAGGACAGCACGGTAGAGGTCGACGATCCTGCCGGGAGCGCCGAGATCGTATTCCGCGCTGCCCGACCAGCCCAGATGCGCGGGTAGGCGGACGATGCCGGACGACGCCCACGCAGCAGGTCCAGGTCTCCCGCGACCGTGTACGGCCGCTCGAAGCGGGGCGTCGCCGTGCGAGGCGTGTCGGCCATGCGTCCCAGTTTATCGCCGCAGACGATCGC
>NZ_CAKJTO010000058.1:31756-33999 GCF_917627405.1 Protofrankia sp. Cj5 | reverse complement strand
CCATGACCACCAACGGCACGTCGCTGGCCCGTTTTGCCGCCGCGCTGCGCGTGGCCGGCCTGGACCGGGTGAACGTTTCGCTGGACACGTTACGCGCTGACCGTTATTTGGCGATGACACATCGGGATCGGCTTGCGGATGTGTGCGCGGGTCTGGCCGCCGCGGCCACGGCAGGGCTGGCACCGGTGAAGGTCAACGCGGTGCTCCTGCGGGACGTCAACGATGACGAGGCGCCGTCCCTGCTGCGATGGTGCCTGGAGCGGGGCTACGCCCTGCGCTTCATCGAGCAGATGCCGCTCGACCCCCAGCACAGCTGGGATCGTGGCGTGATGGTCACCGGAGCGGAGATCCTCGCCAGGCTCCGGTCCGAGTTCACCGTCACCGCGCTGCCCGGTCGCGGTAGCGCGCCGGCCGAGTTGTTCGCCGTGGACGGCGGGCCCGGAACGGTCGGAGTGATCGGCTCGGTGACCGCGCCGTTCTGCGCCGCCTGCGACCGGGTCCGTCTCACCGCTGACGGGCAGCTCCGTTCCTGCCTGTTCGCTGACACGGAGACCAATCTGCGCACGCCGATGCGGGCCGGGGCCGACGACGCGGACCTTGCGCACCTGTGGGCCGCGGCCGTCCGGGGCAAGCGCGCCGGGCACGGTGTCAACGGCCCGGACTTTGCGCAGCCGTCGCGACCGATGTCGGCGATCGGCGGATGAGCTGGGACGCGGTGGTGCTTGCCGGCGGGTCGGCCCGCCGCCTCGGCGGTGCGGACAAGCCGCTGGCGACCGTCGGTGGCCGGACCTTGCTTGATTGTGTTCTCGCGGCGGTGGCCACCGCGCGCGAGGTGATCGTGGTCGGGCCGGTACGTCCGGTCCGGCTGGCACGCCCGGTGGCCTGGACCTGTGAGCGGCCGCCCGGCGGGGGGCCGGTCGCCGCTCTTGCCGCCGGGCTGGAGCTGGTGAGCGCACCGCTGGTTGCCGTGCTTGCGGCCGATCTCCCGTTTCTCACCGCGGGAACGGTCGCCGCGCTCGTGCGGGCCGTGGGCGGCGCTGACCGGGAGACCACCGGAGCCGGCCAGCGCGGTGCTGCTCCGCTGTGGGGCGCGCTCCTGATTGATCCGGCCGGTCGGCGCCAGTACCTGACCGGGGTATGGCGCACATCCGTGCTGCGGGCGCGGCTCCCCACCGCGCCTGCCGGGGTGGCGCTGCGGTCGGTGCTGGCCGGCCCACGGGTGGTGGCGGTACCCGCCGATGAGCGCACCACGCTGGACTGCGACGAGCCGGCGGATCTCGAGCGGGCACGCCGGTGGGCGAGGATGGCTCGGTGAGCGCTCTTGATGACTGGGTGGCCGCGGCGGCCGGCGCGCTTGGCCTTGACCCCACTCAGCTTGACGTCCCCGGTGTGCTCGATCTCGCGCGTGATGTCGCGCACGGCGTCGCCCGGCCCGCCGCTCCGGTCACCGCGTTTCTCATCGGTCTCGCGGCGGGGCGGGACGGTGGTGACGCGGACGCGGTCCGCCACGCCACCGCGCAGGTCCTCGCCCTCCTCATGGCCCGGGAAAACGGTGATCAGGGCAGCGCTGGGTAGGGCTTGCCGAAAAGTGAACCGTCGGCTCCCGGAGCCACCTTCCCGGGCGCGGTACGCTACCAGCGAAGATCAAATTCGTACGCCAACAATCCGCTTGCCGGTCGCTCGTAGCGGATGAGAAGAGCTGGCAGCAGCGGTCAGCGTACCCAGGCAGGGCCGTCATCCAGGAGCACCCGCATGTCGATCGCCATCGTGTGGGTGGCGAGCGGATCATCCAGCCCGGCTTCGTCCAGGGGCGACCAGGAGAGCACGTCGTCTCCAGCCGTTGCCCGGCTGTCGTCGGGCGACGGCCGGAGACGAGAACCGGCTGACCGCCCGCGAGGCAGCGCCAGGGTGATGGCCGCGGTGTCGGCGTGGCTGTCGGGATCATCCAGGCCGGAAACACCCTCGGCTGCTCCGCGTCCGAGGGGATCGCCCGTGCCCGTGCCCGCGGGCCGGGCTCGGCCACCGGCGGTGACGACGGACTGGTCCAGGCCGGCGAGCCCGACAATCACCACGAGCGCCGGCGCGGCGAATAGGGCGGGCCGCCAAGTGGTCAACGCGACCAGGGCGAAGACCAGCACGATACTGACGGCTCTGATCGCGTTGTGCTGCGCGGGCGGTAATGCTGGAACCTTGCGGCCGTGTCGATAATGTCCCACGCAACCAAGTGTGCCTTAGAGCGTGTG
>NZ_CAKJTO010000058.1:0-31274 GCF_917627405.1 Protofrankia sp. Cj5 | reverse complement strand
ACACACGCTCTTAGAGCGCCCGGCGATAGGGGTGCGTGCCCTGGCCCCGCGACGCCGCGTCCCCTATTGCCGGTCGCTCTTAGCGGCCGGCCGCTGGGTATGCCGGCGTCGCCGCGGCCTCGGACGCCGCGCTGGACACCCGGTGGCGCGCGCACCAGACGTCCCGGGACATCGGCGTGGCCGCCGGTTGTTCGTCGGCAAGCAGCACCCAGAGCAACCGGGCGCGGGCTTCGGCGCTGCTCTCGATCGCGCGCGCGACAACGGCGTACTCTTCGGTGCCGCTGGCGGCGACCAACCGTTCGGCATCCTGCCAGGCGCGTTCCCGCCATGCCACCAGCATTCCCAACAGATCGTCCCGGCCGAGACCATAGTCGTTTGTCTCGTCATCCAGGTGCGGGTCGAAACGGGCTGCCTCCTCCGCCAGCAACGGATCCAGCACGCTCGCCAGGATCGCGTTGATGCGGTCGTGGTCGCCCTTGTGGCTGCGCCCACCGGGGCCGACCAGGCCCAGCTCGGCGAGAACGAACGGCAGGTCGCGGGTGATGTGGGCGTTCATGCCGAGCAGCAGGTCACCAGCGGCTGAGAGCGTCGTTGTGGCGGCCGCGCTGAACGCCACCCGCCAGGCTGGTGGCACGTCTGCGGGACGGTCCGCCGACCACTGGCCAGACGCCTGGAACCGGTCGAACGCCCGGAAGTAGTACGCGGCGAACAATGCGTCCTCGGCGTTGACCCACTCGGGATCCGCGAAGGAGCCCAGCTGTGAGGCGGTGTCGCGAAATGCCTCAGTCGTGCGCAGGTAGGCGAGGGAGAAGACCGCGCGGTGGTCGCAGTAGTCCGCTAGTGGCCTGAGGCGGTTACGCATAGTTGTCACTGTTTCCTGTACGCATGCCGGCGAGCCGGTTACGCAAGGTGGGGGAAATCGATGCCCCGCAGGCTCGGCCGCGGCTCGATCAGGCATCCCGGCCAGCGGTGGAGCAACTATCAGTAGTGTTATGACTGCGCTTCGTAGCCATCCCATGGGATGGCATGGTAGCCAGGCCATAACTTAAAGCATTTACAGCTGGATGAAGAGTCGTGATAATGCTGCGCTATGTCCCTCCAAGGTCACAATCCGGATGCGGCGATGCTGCCGCTCTGTGCGGGGCGCCAGGATGTCGTCGGCGGACCGGCCAGGTCACGACACAGCAACAGCCGCCACGGCCGGGATGTGCGCGAACCGCCTGTTGCCCAACGTGGCAACGCCACGCCTGACGGGCTGATGCCCGTCGCGATAGATGGTTCCGGCCGGGGTGTCCTCGACAGCCTCACCGAGGTCGTCTTCCAGACCGACGCCGAGGGGCGCTGGACATATCTCAACCAGGCATGGACGACGGTGACCGGTTTCGATGTCATCGCGTCGCTGGGGAGCCACTTCCTCGACTACGTCCACCCGGATGAATACGACCAGACGATCGCACTGTTCATGGCGGTGGTGGCCGGCGGTTTCGATCATTGCCGGCATGTGGCCCGCTACCGGACCAGCGACGGTGCGTACCGGCGTGTCGAGATCCGTGCCAATGTGCTGCGAACGCCGGACGGTGAGGTTTCAGGCAATTCGGGGACGATTATTGATGTGACCCGTGGCCGGCTGGGAGCTGAGACGGTCGGTGAGCATATGGCGCTGTTGGAGCTTGTTTCCGGGGGCACGCCAGCGGACGAGCTTCCGGTCGGTGTCGCGGTCTACGACCGCACGCTGGGTCTGCGCCGGACGTCGCGGGTCGTTGACCGCCTGCTCGGCGAGCGGCTGCGGGCCGGCGAGCCCCTGGACAGGCTGGGATTCCTGTTGCGTCCGCGCGGGGAGGGAGCCGCGCTGGACGGCGAGTGGGGACTGGTGGCCACCGCGGCGCGGACCGGCCGTCCGCAGCACGGTGACGTCAACCTCGTCAGCCGGGCCGACCCCGATCCCGGCGGGCCTGGCGGGCCTGGCGGGGAGCGGGCGCTACGGGTCTCGGTCATCCCGAACGTGGAAGGGCGCCAAGAGCTGATCGCATTCGTGTTGCAGGATGTCACGGATCTGCGGCGGGCGGAACGGCTGCAAGCGGCCGTCGCTCAGCTCGGTCAGCGTGCCCTGGGCGGGATGACCGTCCCAGACCTGCTCGCGGAGGCTGTCCAGCTGGTCCGCGTCACCCTGGACCTGCCCGAGTGCGCGGTGCTGGAGCCGGTGGAGCAGGCGGAGCGGGCGGACCCGGTCGCCGCGGTCATCGCGGCCGCGCTGGCCTCGGATCGCCCCACGGTCGTCAGGCACGGGACGGCTCCCCTCGGGGTCGCCGCCCGTATCGGCACGGCTGGCCGTGGGCACGCCGTGCTGGTGGCGCACGGGCCGTACCCGCGGGCCTTCGCCGCCGACGAGGCGGACTTCGTCCAGTCGGTCGCCAACGTGCTGGCTGCCGCGATCGAACGGGATGGCGCTGAGCGTGAGATCCGCCACCAGGCTCTGCACGACCCGCTGACCGGTCTGGCCAACAGGGTCTTCCTGCATAAGCGGATCTCAGAGGCGTTGCGGGCGACCGAGATCGACGGCGTCGCGCTGGCTCTGCTATTGATGGATCTTGACCGGTTCAAGGAGATCAACGACACGCTGGGACACAGTGCTGGCGACGACGTGCTCCGTGAGGTGGCGGCGCGGCTGCGGCGCGCCACCGGCCCGGCCACGACGGTCGCCCGCCTCGGCGGGGACGAGTTCGCGATCCTGTTGCCGTCGGCGCCGCGGGGAGCCGCTGACGCCCTGGCGGCCGCGAGCCGGGTGCGTGCCGCGCTGGCCGAACGTATCGATGTCGGCGCTCTCCCGCTCAGCGTGGACGGAAGTATCGGGATCGCGCTCGCTCCCGCTGACGGACGTGATCCAGGAACGTTGGTGCGGTGCGCTGACGTGGCTATGTACCGGGCCAAACAGCTGTCGGTCGGGGTGGCCGTCTACGCCCCCGACGCCGACCAGAACCGCCGTGAGCGCCTCGAGCTGCTCGGTGGTCTGCGCTCGGCGATCGCGGGCGGCCAGCTGGTCCTGCATTACCAGCCCAAGGTCGATCTGCGCACCGGGCGGACCACGGCGGTCGAGGCACTGGTTCGCTGGCAGCATCCGACGCACGGCCTGGTCGAGCCGGGCCGTTTCGTTCCGTTCGCCGAGCAGAGCAACCTGGTCAGGCCGTTGACCCGTCGAGTTCTGATGCTCGCGCTGGACCAGGCCCGATCATGGTGGGACGCGGGTCGGTTGCTGCCCGTGGCGGTGAACGTCTCAGCACGGATGTTGCACGACGCGGAGCTGCTCTCGACCGTACAGGCGGAACTGGAGCGGACCGGTATGCCACCGCAGGCGCTTGAACTCGAGCTCACCGAGAGCGCCGTGATGGTGAACACCCGCAACGCGATGACCGTTATCACCCAGTTGGGGCGCGCCGGGATTCGGATCTCCGTGGATGATTTCGGGACCGGATACTCCTCTCTCGCCTATCTGCGTGATCTCCCAGTGCACGACCTGAAAATCGATAAATCATTCGTGCTGAACGTGGCGCGTCACCCCAAGGATTTCTCGATCGTGCGATCAATCATTGATCTTGCCCACAATCTCGATCTTCGGGTGGTTGCCGAGGGCATCGAGTCGGACGAGGTCTGCACGTTGCTTCGTGACCTCGGCTGTGACGAGGGGCAGGGCTTCTTCCTCGGGTATCCTGTGCCACCCGCGGATCTTGCCGCTTAGCGGTCGCCGCCGGCAGGCCTCGGCGAACTTCCAGCCCCGCTCCTTGATCCACGCCCCTGTTGCCGGGCGCTCCTAGGTCGGGCCGGACACTGCTGGGCTCGTTCGGGCTGACCGTCGGCGGCTGGCACGGCATGATGGTTGAGGCGATCACCTACGGCGATGTTACTGGATTGTACTGGGTGGACTTTTTTGGATGATCTATCGGATCTCGGCTGGTCGAGGCCGTGAAGCCCATTGCATGCACGCGGTTTTCTCAGAGAAGGTGCCACGCAGGGGGGCTGTGCTGCACCATAGGCACAGCCTCACCAGATTCTGGAGGTTGGCCGTGAGCGGGAGAACCAGCACGCTACGGGGACGCGTCGCGTTGGTTGTGCCGGCGCTCCTCGCCGCTGTCGTTCTTCTTGCCGGCTGTGGCTCGGCTCGTTACCAGTATGTGACGAACAAGGACGCCGGTACGTTTCTCAAGATCCCGAGTGCGTGGCAGCATCAGCTGATGCCCGGACCCGCCTTCATCGGGATCGACACCCGAAACGTCAGTCCGGAGGCCGCGCGCACGTTGGCCACCCGTGAGTGGGTTGTGGGGATTGACGCCGCGCCGAAGTTCGACGACAGGAACCTGCTGCTTCCAGACGCGGCCGACCCCAAGGGATTCGTGCAGGTCCGCCAGCTTCTGCCGGAAGAGGCGGCCACGTTGTCCACCAATGACCTGCGCAACCAGCTCGTCTCCATCGACCAGGAGATCCAGGCGCAGGAGGAGGCGGTCCGGCAGAACCCCGAGCGTGCCCGGCTTGAGCCCGAATTCCTCCTGCTGGCCGAGGATCTCGTCCACCGGGAGGGCGGCGTCCACGGTCTTCATCTGGTGTACCAGCTCCATCTGGGCACCGGGCTCGTCACCGTCGACCAGACAAGCCTGCTGGACCGTGATCAGACCAGGTTGTACCAGCTTGTGTTCGCCTGCTCGTCCTGGTGCTATGACCGGCATCGGGTCGAGATCCAGAAGGTCCAGACATCGTTCACGATCAAGCCGATCACCTGAGGTAACGAACATGAATCAGGCCCCGCCGGCGCAGCCGTCCCCGATCGGCCCCGTCGTGCCCCCGCAACCTGAGCCGGCGCCGCCGGTGCGCAAGCCTCTGGTGTTTTGGGACAGAATAAAGTTTCTCGTCCTGTTCGGTGCGTTGTTCGTGTTCGTGGTGGCCGCGGCTACGGCGGACAATCCGATCATGGGCTGGTCCGACGCCGTGCGTGAGCAGGTGCCGTCGAGCTGGTGGCTGTTGGCGCTGATCGCGATCGAGGTTGTCCGCCAGATCCACATGTTGATCGGCGAGCGGTCGTCGGAGTATTACGTCTTCTGGACCGACAGGGTCTTCGGCCGCTTCGAGCGCCGCCTGCGCCAGCTCAACGACTGGAACCGCTACCGCATCGGCCGTGCCCTGAAATGGGTGGCGACGGCCGCGGTCTTCGCGTTTGTCTACGCCCGGATCAAGCACGACTCCGTGTTCAACGCGATCATTGGGCTCCCCGGCGATATCTGGCGGGCGGCCCCGTTCGTGGTGCAGATCATGTTTATCATGTTTATCACCATCGGGCAGTTTGCGCTGTTGTTCTGGTTCCTCTCCCGCGGTGGTGTGGATGTGTACTTCCCCGAGGACATCAAGACCCGGTTCACCGACGTGTGGGGCCAGGACCACGTTCTGTCCCGGGTCAAGGAAGCGGTCTTCTACCTGGAGAAACCGCAGGAGATCGAAAGCCGGGGCGGGTACGTGCCCGGGGGCATCCTGCTGTGGGGCCCGCCCGGCACCGGGAAGACGCTGATCGCGGAGGCGGTCGCCGGTGAGACTGGGAAACCCTATGTCTTTGTCGACCCGGGCGCCTTTCAGGCCATGTTCTTCGGTGTCGGTGTGATGAAGGTGAAGAGCCTTTTCCGCAAGCTGCGCAAACTCTCCCTGCGGTATGGCGGTGTGATTGTTTTCTTTGATGAAGCCGATACTCTGGGCAATCGTGGTCAGCTCGCCGGTGGTGACTTCGGGCGGTCGACGCCGTCCGGTCACGCTGACGGCAGCTGGACCGGCCTGATCGGCTCCGGCGGCTCCTGCAACGGGATGACCTACGCGAGCAACTCGGCGCGCCGGCAACTGGTGGAAGCCCGGTTCGTGGTTCCCGGTGGCGGCGGCGGTGGTCAGTCCAGTTTCGACGGAACGCTGCAGGCGCTGCTCACCGAGATATCGGGTCTGAAGAAGCCGCGTGGCTTCCTCAACCGGGTCGTGCGGCGTGCTCTGGGCATGCGCCCGAAGCCGCCACCGAAGTACCGAATCATGGTCATGATGGCGACGAACATGCCGCAGTCACTGGACGAGGCGCTGTTGCGCCCCGGCCGGATCGACCGCATCTACAAGGTGGGCTACCCGAGCAAGGAGGGCCGGGTACGGACTTTCAACGGCTATCTGGCGAAGGTCACCCACGAGGTGACGCCCGATCAGGTCGAGCGGCTTGCCGTGATGAGCCCCTACGCCACCGGCGCGAGTATCAAGGACATGGTCAACGAGGCCCTCATCCAGGCCATCAAGGCCGGCCGTGAGGTCGTCACCTGGCCTGATCTGCTGCGTGCCAAGTCAATCAAGGAACACGGCCTGCCCGACGACCACGAGTACGTGGAGCGGGAGCGCCACAGCATCGCCCTGCACGAGGCATGCCATGCGGTGGTCATGTACCGGTTGCAGAAGCACATGGTCATCGACATGGCGAGCATCGAGCGCCGCGGGGACACCGGTGGGTTCGTGGCTCCGGTGCCGTTGGAGGACCGGTTCGTCGACTGGCGGTCCGAGGTCGAGATCGATGTGATGACCTTCCTGGCCTCCATCGTGGGCGAGCGGATGTTCTTCGACGGTGACCACACCCAGGGAGTCGGCGGTGACCTGCATGCCGCCACCGAACTTGTCGCCCGCAGCATCGGCAGGCACGCGATGGGCAGCACGCTGATGTCCCGCCCGGCGCTGGCCTCGGGTCTCGACGGCAATCCGGCGCACACCGCTGGCAGCCCGGGGTACCTCGGTGGCGGGTTCGCCGATGAGGTCGAGGCCAAGCTCCAGGAGCTGTATCAACGGACCGAGGTCATACTGTCGGACAATCGCCGGGAGGTTCTCGCGGTGACCCACGCGCTGGAGACGAACAAGACCATTACCGGCGAGGATGTTGAAGCGATCATGAAGGGTACGCTCGGTCCCACGCTGGATGGTCGCCGCTACCACGAGCCCGACTTTCTCGACCTGGCGGAGGAATATCACCTCAGTGCCGTCCAGGCACACCGGGGCCACCCCACCGAGCAGCTGCGGCTACCCGATCTCAGCAGGGCCGCGGCCTCGGCGGGTCCGGACTGACCTGACCAGACCGGACCGATCGGATCTGACCGGCACGAGCGGCTTGCCGCGCGCCATACCCGCTCACGCCGGGGGCGCGGCAGCCGCGCCGTCGTCCCGGCTGTGATACCTGGACGACGGCGATTTGCCGGGCGCTCTTACAGGGGGATCGGGCGCTCTTAGAGGGGGATGTTGCCGTGGGAGCCACGGCCGGCGGGTGCCCCGGCAAGGGTGCTGGCGATGACCGCGCGGGTGTCGGCGGGTGTCACCACGGCGTCCACCACTCCCAGTTCCACGGCTCGGTCGATCCCGCCGACCAGGCGCGCATGTTCGGCGGTGAGTTCGGCAAGCACGGTTGAGCGGCGCTGCGCCGGGACCTCCGCCAGCGTGCGGCGGTGCAGGATTCCCACGGCGGCCTCGGCTCCCATCACCGCGACCTCCGCTGTTGGCCATGCGTACACGGCTGTTGCGCCCAGGCAGCTGGCGTTCATCGCGATGTAGGCGCCGCCGTATGCCTTGCGGGTGACGACGGTGACGCGGGGCACAGCGCACTCGGAGAACGCATAGAGCAGTTTCGCGCCGCGCCGGACCACGCCTTCCCATTCCTGGCCGACGCCTGGGAGGTAACCCGGCACATCGACCAGGACGATCAGCGGTACTCCGAAGGAGTCGCACATCCGTACGAAACGGGACGCCTTTTCGGCGGACGCCGCGTCCAGGCAGCCGCCACGGCGCAGCGGGTTGTTCGCGACCACACCGACCGTGCGGCCACCGAGCCGGCCGAGCGCGGTGACGATGTTCGGTGCCCACTTCGGGTGGAGTTCGAGCACCTCGCCGTCAAGGACGCCCGCGACCAGCGGGCGCACGTCGTACGCACGGCGGGGTGACTCCGGCAGAAGGCTGCCGAGGTCGCGATCCCGCACCGGTCCGATTTCGCCCTGATCGGCAAGGAGCGCGCACAGCCGCCGGGTGCGTTCGATGGCGGCCTCGTCGGAGTCACAGGTGATCGCGACCACGCCGCTGCGGCGTGCGTGTACATCGGCTCCGCCCAGGCTGTCGGCGGTGCAGTCCTCGCCGGTCACGGTGCGTACGACATCCGGGCCGGTAACGAAGATTTTGGCATCCGGGCCCATGAGGACGATGTCGGTCAGCGCGGGGCCGTACGCCGCGCCACCCGCGGCGGCACCCAGCACCAGGGACAGCTGTGGGATCCGCCCGGATGCTCGCACGGTTGCCGCGAACACGCGGCCGACACCGTCAAGAGACGCCACACCCTCCTGGAGCCGAGCGCCTCCGGAATGCCAGATTCCCACCACCGGAGCGTCGAGGCGCACCGCGGCCTCGATAGCGTGGACGATCCGCGCACAGCCGTCACGGCCCATCGCTCCGCCCTGAATGGTCGCGTCCGTGGCGAAGGCGACGACCGGACTGCCATCAACGGTGCCTTTTCCAGCCAGCACCCCGGAGCTGTCCGCCGTGGTGAAGGGCTCGAATGAATCAGGATCGAAGAACTGGGTCAGCCGGGCTGACGGAATGCGTGGGTCAATGCGTTCGAGCGTAGAGAGACTCATTTTTTGTCTCCTTGAGATCATAGTGTCTCGGGCGGCGCGAAGGAGACGACTTCCCGCTGGTCATGTCGCGATCCGCGGGGTCCTGTAAAGTCATGCCGCCGCTGACCGGTTTGAGGTCACTGGGTTCTCCGGCCGTGTGCGCGAGCCATTGTCACGCGGCCGTCGACCGGCTGGGCCTGTCGCGGAGCCCCGGAATTCAGTGCCGGGTGCCCGTCTCGGGTGCCCGTGCGGACCTGAAATAACCAGGCATGCAGGCCCGCACGGGTGAAGTCGTCAGGTATATGGATGTCAGGGTGTGAAAGCGAGGCAGACGTCGTGCCCGCCGAAACCGAACGAGTTCGACAGCACCGCCCCGGTGGGGATGGCACGGTTATCGATGGACACCACGTCCAGGTCGATCTCGTCGTCGAGAGCGTCGAGGTTACGGGTCGCCGGTACCGTCCGCTCCCGCAACGCCAGGACACAGAACACCGCCTCGACCGCGCCGGCCGCGCCCAGCAGATGCCCGGTCATCGACTTGGTCGAGGTCACCGTCACGGTGTCGAGCGCGGCACCGAGCGCGGCCCGCAGCGCACGGGCCTCGGCGACGTCCCCGGCCGGAGTGGAGGTGGCGTGGGCGTTGATGTGCACGACATCGGTCGGGACGAGCCCGGCGGAGCGCAATGCCGCGCGCACGGCCCGCGCCGCCCCGGCCCCGCCGGGTTCGGGCGCCGCCACATGGTAGGCGTCCGCGCTGATCCCCGAACCGGCCAGCGTGGCGTACACCCGCGCGCCGCGGGCGCGGGCGTGCTCCGCGGTCTCCAGGACCAGCACCCCCGCACCCTCCCCGAGGACGAAGCCGTCCCGGCCCTTGTCGAACGGCCGGGACGCCGTGGCGGGCGCGTCGTTGCGCCGGGACAGGGCCTGCATCTGGGCGAATCCCGCAAGGGGCAGAGCGTGGATCGCCGCCTCTGAGCCGCCCGCGATCGCGATGTCGGCCCGGCCAGCCCGGAGCATGTCCAGCGCATGGCTGATTGCCTCCGCGCCGGACGCGCAGGCGCTGACCGGGGCGTGCACCCCGGCACGAGCGGTGAAGGCGAGCCCGACGGTCGCGGCCGGCCCGTTGGGCATCAGCATCGGCACCACATGCGGGGAGACCCGCCGCGGCCCCCGCTCCCGCAGCACGTCGTACTGGCCCAGCAGGGTCAGGACTCCGCCGATGCCGGAGCCGATCACCGCGGCGAGGCGTTCAGGGTCGACGTCGGGGGTGCCGGCGTCGGCCCAGGCCTCCCTGGCCGCGACCAGGGCGAGTTGTTGGACCCGGTCGAGGGTACGGGCCTCGACCCGGCCCAGCGGGGGTTCCACCGCCAAGGGCGCGCCGATGTGCACGGGCAGCTGCTCGACCCAGTCCTCGGTGAGGCGGCGGACCCCGGAGCGGCCCGCGAGCAGCCCCTCCCAGGTGGATGCGACATCGCCGCCGACAGGAGTGGTTGCCCCGAGGCCGGTGACCACGACCTGCCTGGGGGTCTCGGTCACGCGGCGACACCCGCCCGCTGGATGTAGGACACCGCGTCGCCGACGGTCTTGAGGCTCTTGACGTCCTCGTCGGGGATCTTCACGCCGAACTTCTCCTCGGCCGCGACCACGACCTCGACCATGGACAGCGAGTCCACGTCCAGATCGTCGATGAAGGTCTTGTCCGCCGTGGCGTCGGCCGGGTCGACTCCGGCGACCTCCTCCAGAATCGCGGCGAGCCCTGCCAGGATGTCGGACTGCGACATGTACTTCTCCTTCTTGGTTTACCCCGGTACTTCCGTCTGCCGGGCGGCACTTTCGGGGAATCCTATGGGCAGCGGACGACCTGACCGCAGTAGGTCAGGCCGGCGCCGAAGCCGAACAGCAGAACCGGATCACCCGGCTGCAGCCTCCCGCCGTCGAGGAGCCGACTGAACGCGAGTGGGATGCTGGCGGCTGAGGTGTTGCCGGCGTCAACGACATCGCGGGCTATGACGGCGTTTGTAGCACCGATACCGTTTACCAGCGCATCGATTATCCGGAGATTGGCTTGATGGGGGACAACGCCGGCGATGTCGGCTGGCGCGAAGCCGGCCAATTCACAGGCACGCCGGACTATCGGTGTCAACGCGATGGCCCACCGGAACACCGTCTGGCCTTCCATGCGAAACAGGTTGTCACCATACCCCGGAACGCGAATGGCGCCCGCCTTCCCACCGTCATGGCCCCATACGGCCGGTCCGATCTCCCTGGTCACGGCGGGCCCGACGACCGCCGCGCCAGCACCGTCGGCAAGCAGGACACACGTCGAACGGTCGTCCCAGTCGGTGTAGTCCGACAACCGTTCGGCCGCGACGACCATGACGTGTCTGGCGCTGCCGGCCCGGACCATGTCGGACGCCATCGACAGGGCGTAGGAGAATCCGGCACAGCCCGCGTTGAGGTCGAGGGCGCCTGCCCGCCCGGCACCGAGGCGGTGGGCGATCTGCGGCCCGGAACCAGGGATCTGGGACGGATTCGTGCAGGTCGCAAGCAGGACCATGTCGAGATCGGCGGCGTCGATACCGGCTGAGGCCAGCGCCTTCTCCGCCGCCATGCTCCCCATCGAGACGATCGTCTCGTCGGCATCCGCAATGCGTCGGGCGGCGATACCCGTCCGCGCGCGAACCCATTCGTCCGAAGTCGCGACACGCCTGGCGAGATCGTCGTTGGTAACCACACGGGCGGGCCGGTATGTCCCGAGCCCCATCAGCCGGGAGCCGGTCATCGCGCTACTCCGACGAGCCCGCTGAGGGTCTCCTCGACGTCGTCGCCGACTGGGTCACCGCCGGCAAATTCGGCGACCAGCTCACGGGCTGCGGGCAGGTCGTCGGGGGTCTTCACGGCGACGATCCGCACGCCGGGGAACTCCCTTTTGGCGATTCCCGCCAGTGTGCCGGCGGGCGGGAGCTCCAGAACGGCCGTCACTCCGAGATCACGCAGCCGCGCCAGGCACAGGTCCCACCGGACCGGGGCGGCCACCTGGTTCACCAGCCGGGTGACCAGATCCGAGCCGGTCTTTATGATCATTCCATCCGCGTTGGACACCTGTGGCAGCGCGGGAGTTCGCGGCCGTAGCCCCGGAGCGACCTGCGCCAGGCGCTCACGGGCGGGTTCCATGAAGTGGGTGTGAAAGGCGCCCGCGACCGACAGCGGCCGCAGGCGGGTCCGGGGCGGCGGGTTGTCGGTGAGGCCGGCCAGTGCCTCGATCGTGCCGGCCGCGACGATCTGGCCGGCACCGTTGCGGTTCGCGGCGGTCAGAGCCAGCTGCTCCAGGTGGTTGATGACGACATCCGGTTCGCCACCGACCACAGCGGTCATACCGGTGGCGACACGCCCCGCGGCCTGCGCCATTGCGCGTCCGCGCAACGCGACGAACACGAGCGCGCTTTCAGCCGTCAGCGTGCCGGCCAGCACGGAGGCGGTGATCTCACCCACGCTGTGGCCGCCGACCACGATATTTCCCGTGTTGATCGGAGGCAGTTGCTCGGCGGCGACCAGACCGGTTGCGACGATCAGTGGCTGAGCGATGGCCGTGTCCCGGATCGTGTCCGCGGACGCGTGGCAACCGACGTCAACGAGGTCGATTCCGACGGCCTCGGACCACCAGCGCAACCGTGTCTCAATCCCGCCGATCTTGATCCAGGGCTGCAGCTGACCTGGGGTCTGGGCACCTTGACCGGGCGCGAGGATAACGAGCACCGGACTACCTAACCCTTCCCGGCCGCTGTCTGTCGCTGGCGGGCACTCACCGTTGTGCCGTCAGCCCGTTGTGGGGTCTCCACAAAATGATTCGGTCGTCGCGCGTCTTTGTTCCGCATCTACTCCGCTGGAGCGGAATTTCGTGACGCTGGCGACAAGTGATGGCAAGACGTCCGGGTCGACCGGCGCCGAACCCGCAGGCCGGCTACGCAGCGGGCCGGCCTGTGACCGGCCTGTGACCGGCCTGTGGTCAGGCCGCGGTCAGGCGGCCCAGGATGAGCGCCACATGCAGGGTGAACCGTTCGCGGTGATCTGTCGGATCAAGACCGCAGACGTCGGCGGCCTTACGCAGTCGGTAACGGACCGTGTTGGGGTGGAGATAAAGCGCGCGCGCCGTGGCCTCCAGCGAGGCGCCGAGGTCGAGGTAGGCCCCGGCCGTCGCCAGCAGCGGTGTTCCCGCCTCGCGCAGCGGGTTGTAGACCTCCTCCACCAGCGCTCGGCGTGCCCCGGTATCGCCGGCCAGCGCCCGTTCAGGCAGGAGCGCCTGTGCCGTTACCGGTCGCGGAGCGGCCGGCCACGCCGCGACCACGTCAGCGGCGGCCAGCGCCGCATGCGCCGAGGATGCCGCCGCGGCCAGATCGGCCGCGACCGGGCCGATGACGACCGGACCGGGCCCCCACGCGGGCAGCAGGGCGGCGGCGGCATCGAGCAGGGCACGCTGGGTCTGGTCATCGGATCTGACTGACCGCGCCGCGGCCTGGCTGGTGGCGAAGTCACCCCCGACGATGACAACCAGGCGTTCGTGGTGGACACCGGTGAGCACCTCCAGCCCGGCACCGCGCCCGAGGCGGTGGACCTCGTCGACGACGACCTCGGGGGAGTGGTCCGGGGCGTCCCCGATGATCACAGCGACCGCGGGCGGGTTGCGCCATCCCAGTGCCGCCGCGCGCGACGGCAGCGCCCGTTCCACCTCGCCGCGTACGACATGGTCGACGACGAGCGCCTCCAGCCGGGCGTCCCAGGCACCGCGCTCCTCAGCGGCACGGGCATAGACGACCGCGCCGGCGAAGGCGATGTCACGGGAGTAGCGCAGCACATCGGCCAGCAGCCGTTGCTCGTGCTCGGGGCCGGCCAGGGCGGGTACCTCAGCCTCGATCGCCTCGACAGCCACCCGCACGAGATCGACCAGCCGGCGGAAGGTGACCGCTCGAACGAGATCGCGGGGGGCGACCCGGAAGACGTCTCCGGACAGCTCCCGGGCGTGTTCGGGCCGCCGGCACCACTCCACGAAGGACGAGATCCCAGCCTGCACCACCATCTGGATGTCGGCCCGGTGGCGTGCTGACATGTTCGAGAACCAGGGCAGGACGTCGTGCATGCGTACCACGGCGCGGCTCGCGAGCATGCCGCTGGACCGTTCTATCCGCCGGATGATCTCCTCGGCCGTGGTAAGGGCCACCTGTTGCTCGGGCAGGGACCCGACGGCCGCGTTCCTGGCCGAAGGAGCGTCGCTGCCCGTGGCCGGCTGCGTCACCGGCTGCGCGGTGTAGCGATCCCGGCTGCTGGGCCGGAGCTGGAACGCCGCTCACCACCATCGAACATGTCTCCTCCATCAAGTCGTTGACGCATGCGCCCTGGCCCGGATCCTTGTCTCCCGCGGACCGCGGGATGTGCGGGCGGCACGCGACGGACGTCAGGGTGACAATCAAGCCTGGCAGCGATTGTCTACAACTGATCATTAAAACGGCTGGCCCAGCTGTGGACCTTGGCGACATACGCCCTGGTCTCGCCAAAGTCAGGGACACCGCCAGCGTCACGGACGGCCCGGGGTCCAGCATTATACGCGGCGAGAATCAGCGACACGCGGTCGCCGGGCAGCTTCTGGACGACGTCGGCCAGGTGGGCCTCATAGTGCGCGGCGGACGGGATAGCGTCCGCCGGATCCAGGGGATTCGCCATCCCGTCGGCGTTACCGTCGACACCGAACTGTTTCCAGGTCTCGGGCAGGAACTGCATAAGGCCTCGAGCACCGGCGGCGGATACAGCCAGCCGGTTGAACTTGCTTTCCACCCGCGCCTGACCAGCGAGCTGCGCGGCGGTGAGCACACCGTAGACGGTCGCGGCCTCCTGGAAGAGGGGGATCAGATCGGGCGGGACCCGGACTGATGACCGGGGCGTGGCCGCGCCACAGCCGGTCAGGACCGTTGTCATGATTATGATCATAAATAGAGTGAGCGAGCTGGTAGCGCGTAACGCCTCCGGCCGGGTCGTGTCGCGTACGCGGAGCCGCGATTCCCACTGAGGGTTCACCTGCCCATTCTCCTGCGTTGGATGATCGTATGTGCGGACCTGGTCAATCTCCCGGGCCGGGGGTCTTGGGACAACGGTAAAACGACGACGGTCTCATACATCGCCAGCGGTCGCGGGATGGCACGCGGGGCGGATGATTCCAACTGGACACCCCCCGGCGGTGCTGGTGGCCCAACTGCTGTGATATTGCTAAGAGAGACATAAAAGAAACTAGGGGTGACGTTATTGGCATCTTGGCAACGTCCCGGCTAGCCGTCGACGGCGGACAGCCAGTTCGTGACAGGCCGTATCCGCGATGGCCCGTCTTTCGTCCTGAGGAGATCGCCACGGCGACGGCGACCATGCGTAGGGGCGACGTCAGCTACTGGACGGGCCGCGAGGGCAGGCGTTTTGAACGCGAGTTCGCCGAAGCCGTCGGCGCGTGTCATGGGGTGGCTGTGGCCAACGGCACGGTTGCCCTGGAGATCGCCCTGCGGGTGGTCGGGGTCGGGCCGGGGGATGAGGTGGTGGTGCCGGCGCGGTCGACCATCGCGCCGGTCAACTGCGTCGCCGCTCTCGGCGCCCGTCCGGTGTTCGCCGATGTGGACGCTGAGTCACAGACGATCACCGTTGACTGTATCCGCCGGGTGCTCACCGCGCGGACCCGTGCTGTCGTCGCCGTTCACCTGGCCGGTTGGCCAGCGGATGTGGACGCACTGCGGGGCCTGGCTCGAACCCGCGGACTCGCCGTCATCGAGGATTGCGGCCAGGCGCACGGGGCCACCCTGCGAGGCCGATCGGTTGGGACACGAGGCGATATCGGTGTGTGGTCATTCGGCTACGATAGAATTCTGAGCACCGCTGGTGAGGGTGGCATGGTCACCACTGACGATGCGGCACTGTACCGGGCGGCGTGGTCATACAAGGAGCAGGGGCGGCGTTTCGCGGTCGTGGACGCGGGGGCCGAACCGAGGCTGGAGCCGGACGGCCTGTCAACAGACGACTTCGGCGGCGACGGGTTCGATGATCGCGATTGGGAGCAGGGCGGCGGCTCACCTCTCGCCCATGGCGGCTTCGGCACGAATGCCCGCATGCACGAACTGGCCGCGGCGGTAGGCCGGGCAGGGCTTCCGCACCTGCCGGAGATGGTCGAGCGGCGCCGGGACAACGCCTTGCTGCTCGCCTTGCGGCTCCGCGATGTAGCGGCGCTGCGGTTGGTCTCGCCCCCTTCTCACGTCGGCCACGCCTACTACCGCTGGTATGCGTTTGTGCGGACTGACCTGCTCCACGACGGCTGGAACCGCAATCGGGTCGTGGCGGCTGTCCGGGCGGAGGGAGTCCCCTGCTTCACGGGCTGCCCTCGGGAGGTGTATCGGGAGGCGGCCGTGCCCGCGTGGTGGCGCCCCGCGGCGTCCCTGCCGGTGGCCAGGGAGCTGGGCCGTACGGCGATCGCCCTCCTCGTGCATCCGGCCCTCGACCTGTCCGACATCTCCGACGCCTCCGACGCGCTCGTCAAGGTCATGTCGGTGGCGACGTCGGCGTAGTTCGCGCGTCACTGTTCGTGGGCGCGTCACTGTTCGTGGGCGACCGCGGTGGGCGTCTGGCCCGGTCGGGGCTGGACGGGTATCTCGGCCTCCAACCGCGGCTGGACGCCGAGATCCTCGCAGCGGGCGAGCTGGCGCAGCGCGGTCCTGGCGCTTTCCGGCTGTCCCCACGGGTCGAGATCGAGGATGTGCCGCCGCTCGACCGGCGGCGCCGACACGTAGGAGATCAGGGGGTGATGGCGGCGGATGTCATGCTCGTTGTCGTCGAAGAGCTCCTCGTGCAGTTTTTCGCCGGCGCTGAGCCCCGTGTAGATCACCTCGACGGGGCGCGCCGCCCGGGTCGCGAGGCGTTTGGCGACATCGGCGATCCGCACGGGCTGGCCCATCTCGAGCACGAGGACGTCACCGTTGCCACCCAGCGCGCCGGCCTGGATGACAAGCTCCACGGCCTCCTCGACGGTCATAAAGTAACGGGTGACATCCGGATGCGTGACCGTGAGCGGACCGCCGGCCGCCAGTTGGCTGGCGAAGATCCTCAGTACGGAGCCCTGGCTGCCCAGGACGTTACCGAACCGGACGCTGACGAATACCCCACGCGCATGCTGGCCGACGTGGGCGGTCAGGCGTTCGGTGATTCGTTTGGAGTAGCCCAGGGCACTCGTCGGGTTCGCGGCCTTGTCGGTTGAGATGTTGACGAAGCGTTCGACGCCGACAGCGACAGCGGCGTCGAGGATCGCGAGCGTCCCCCAGACGTTGGTCTTGATCGACTCGCCGGGGAAGCGTTCCAACAGCGGCAGGTGTTTCAGTGCGGCGGCGTGGAAGACCACCTGTGGACGGTGCCGGTCGAACAGCGCGTCGACAGCCTCGACGTCCCGGATGTCACACAGCACCACGGCTTCGTCGTCGGCGATCGCCTGGCCGTGAATGGACAGCTGGACGGCCCGCAGGGCTGATTCGTCCCGGTCAAGCATGATCATTTTTTCGGGTTGGTGGCGGTGGATCTGGCGGCACAGTTCGGAACCGATCGAGCCGCCGGCTCCGGTGACCAGGATGCGTTTACCGGTGAGATAGCCCGCAACCGAGGAGACGTCGGTCTGGATCTGGCAACGCCCCAGCAGATCGGTGAGGTCGAGGTCGCGGATGTCACGCACGTCCACGCGCCCGTCGATGAGATCCACCACCCGCGGGAGCACCTTGACGGTGAGGCCCGCCTCCTCGGCGACCTCGGTGATCTCCCGTAGCAGCGTGGCGTCGGCGCTTGGGATGGCCACCAGCAGGGTACGCGCGCCGGTCTGGCTGGCGACCGTGGCGATGTCCTCCCGCCCGCCGCGTACCCGCACCCCGCTCAGGGCCAGGTTCCAGGTGCGGGGATCGTCGTCGAGCAGGGCCACCGGCCGGTACGGGCTGTCCGGGGTGTGCAGCATCGAGGCCAGCACGCGGTCGGCACCGTCACCCGCACCGAAAACAATGATCGGCTCGGCATCGGGGCGCTGTGGGCGCCGGCCGCGTTTCTCGGCCAGCCGCCACAGGTAACGGATGCCGAACATCGCGACGAGACCGACCGCGCCCGCCAGCGGCAGGACGCTCACCGGCAGCGGCCCGGGCCGGCTGATGCCGGCGTCGACGACGACGATCCCGAGCGTGGCCAGCCCGACCGAGCAGGTCAGGGCGAGTACCTCGTCGAAGCCGCCGAACCGGTACCGCCCAAGGTAGAGGTGCAGAGCTGTGCCGGTGACGTAGAGCAGGCAGGCCGCGAGAACGGCGATCACCCAGAATCCGGCGTCGGCCACGGGCGGCTGGCCGAACCGGGCGAGGTAGGCCGCACTCAGGCCGAGTACCAGGCACGCCGCGTCGACACCGATCTGGAGGCCGACCCGCCAGCGCAGGTCCAACAGGGACAGCCGGGCGACGGCCCGCCACCACCGGAGCTCTTGAGGGCCAAAAGTCTTCTGTTTCTGCATGACTCCACAGCGTAATAACTACTGATGGTAAGTACATGGATGCGGAGCGAGTATGTTGGTTGCGCAGCGTCGTGCTGCGATAACTAGGATGTTTTGCCCGGAGAGGACAGGTCTGTTGGTGGAACTTCGGGACTACGTCAGAGCGCTCCGCCGGAGTTGGCCGCTTCTGGTGGTCTGCGTCATGCTTGGCGTTCTGGTCGCCGCGGCTGCCACCTGGCGGGAGGCAAAGGCCTACGCCGCCGCGGAGACTCTGGTGGTGGTGTCGTCAGACAGCACCGACAGCGCGACATCGGCCTATCAGGGCGGTCTGCTGTCCCAGCAGCGGGTGAAGTCCTATGTCGATCTTGTTGCCAGTGATCGGATCGCTGCGGGGGCCGTCGCCAGGCTCGGTCTTGATATGCCGTCACGGAGCCTCCAGGCCAAGATCAAGGCCGAAGCTGTCCCGGACACGGTGCTGTTGCGGATCATCGTGACGGATGGCGACGCCAGGCGCGCTCAGGCGCTCGCGGACGCGGTGGGCGAGGTGTTTTCCGAGGCTGTCGCGCAGATCGAGACGCCGGCTCCCGACAAGTTGCCGTCGGTGCGGGTGAACGTGTGGGAGAAGGCGAAGCTGCCGACCGAGCCCGTGTCGCCGAAACCCGTACGGGCCATTTCCCTGGGTGCCCTCCTGGGCCTGCTCGTGAGCATCGGTGCGGCTGTGCTCCGTCAGCGGCTCGACACGAGCGTCAGGACCGACGCCGACATCACCGCGGCGACCGGCCTGGCAACGCTCGGCGCGATCGCCTTCGATACCGCGGGCGCACGCTACCCCCTGGTGGGGCCGCTGGACGCGCAGTCAGCGCGCGCGGAGGCGTTTCGCCAGCTCCGGACAAACCTGCGGTTCGCCAATGTGGACATGCCGGCGCGCGTCATCCTGGTCTCCAGCGCCACGCCCGCGGAGGGCAAGACAACGACGACCTGCAACCTGGCGATCATTCTCGCGCAGGCCGGGGCACGAGTGGCGCTGGTCGAGGCGGACCTGCGCAGACCGTCCTTCAGCGAGTACCTCGGGATCGAGACCGCCGCCGGTCTCACCTCCGTGCTGATCGGCGCTGTTGATCTTGATGACGTGCTGCTGCCATGGGGTGATGATGGTGGCCGGCTGGAGGTCCTGCCCAGCGGGCCGCTGCCACCCAACCCCAGCGAGCTGCTCGGGTCCCGCGGCATGGGCGAGGTGCTCCGCGAGTTGTCCGGCCACTTCGACATCGTGCTCATCGACGCCCCACCGCTGCTCCCGGTCACCGACGCGGCTGTGCTCGCCGCGCAGGTGGATGGCACCCTGCTGGTCGTCCGCAACGGCCGGACCCGGCGGGAACAGCTGGCCCGGGCCGCCGAGGTGCTGCGGGCGGTGGACGCGCGGGTGCTGGGGGTCGTACACAACATGATTCCCACCAAAGGGCTGGACGCTATGTACTACGGCTATCCCTCCTACAGCGGGTACACCCAGATCAGGATGGGGCCGGGCCGGCGGAACAGACACCGAGCCGTTGCCCAGCAGAGCGTGGTCGACCCGGGGAGAAGCGGCGCGGGCCACAGCGAGGGCCACGGTGAGGGCATAAGGATCGCTACCCAGCGTGAGTCGACTGACGATCCCGACGGTGCCGCTGGGGGCCCAGCTGACGATGCGGCCGAATCGCGCACCATGGAGCATCCGGTTGGCGGCGTCGGGGCTGGCGGTGATCTGTCGGCGGAGCTGACGACCCCGTTGGCGCTTGACGCGAAAACGACCGGATCCCACCGGCGCAAGCGCTAGTAGATGAAACCGGGGCTGGCCACCGGGACGAGCCTCCGGTGCCCGTGGTCCCGCTGGGGCCGGCGCTTCTCGAGGCTTCACGTCCTGGCGGCCGCGACTGTGATCGTGCTGTTGCTGGTTGCCGTGGCCACCGCCTGGGTAGCGGTTCGCGGCCGGCTGGCGCAGTCACACCTGCGGATCGCCCAGACCCAGCTCGGTCAGCTCGAACGTGAGTTGTCCGCTGGTCGCGGGATGTCCGTGGCCCGGTTGCGCCAGACGACGAATGAGGTCATCCGTGAGACGGCCGCGGCCAGGCGTCTCACCGGCGGTCTGGTCTTTGCGCTGGCTGCCCGGGTACCGCTGGTCGGTTGCCCCGTTCAGACGACGCGGTTGATGGCGGTGGCGGTCAACGACTTCGCCGCGGTCGGGCTGCCGGCCATTGCCACGGTTGGTGAGGCCCTCCTCCCGGCCGGGACGCCTGGCGTCAGGCCCAGCCTGGTGTCACGGCTCATCGGGGTCCGTGGCTCGATCGACACCGCGCGGGCCGCTGTCGGGCAGTTCCGCCAGGAAGCTGGCCGCACGTCCGCCTGCGGTGCGATCGGGCGGCTGGTCGGCATCGAGAAGGCGGTCACCGAGGCTGTGCGGCTGAGCGAGGCCCTCGCTCGGACGGCGCAGATGCTGGATCTCGCCAGCGGGCTGCTGCGCCGATGACAGATGCCGATGACAGGCGCGGCTGGCAGGCGACCGGGCAGCCGGGACCGGGCCGGCGGTCCTGGTTGTCGGCTGCCGTCAGCGCGTTCGTAACCGAATGATCACATGTCGGAAAACCAGCTGGCAGAAGGCTTGGCCGGGAACAGCTGACAAGGAGCGTTTCCAGATAGGGTGCCGACGCTCCAGAATCCCAGCGGATCACGCTGACGGCGCCGCGGCGGGCCGAGGTGATCGACCTGTGCCGCCGACCGGGGGTACCGGTGGGTGAGGACAACCCGTACGGACCGCTCATGCTCGACGCCTTGGACGAGGCGATGCCGCTCGGTGCGACCTGGACCCGGCCGGACGGCGGGTTCTTCGTCTGGTTGACGCTGCCGGACGGGGCGCACGCCAAGGCAGCACGAACCGGGCCTGGACGTCGGGTCGGCGAGGAGAAAGAACGTGCTGAACACGGCGTAGATCTGGCGAGACCGGGTCGGCCCAGCGCCGAAAACCGGCCAGCGGCCCGCTGACGTGTTCACAAATATCAGCCGGTGTGGATCAAGGGGCGGGGCTGCGGCCCGCCGGTGGCGGCTGCCGGCTGGCTACGATGGTCGGGGATCGTCGCTCCACCGGTGAGGAAGGCTTGTGATGAGGTCCGCTGAGATCGCGAGCCGCTGGCTCCGCTACTTCGCCGAGCGCGGGCACACCGTCGTGCCGTCGGCATCCCTGATCGCGGACGACCCCACGCTGCTGCTCGTGAACGCGGGCATGGTTCCGTTCAAGCCGTACTTCCTCGGCGAGGTCAGCCCGCCGTACCCCCGGGCGGCCAGCATCCAGAAATGCGTGCGCACCACCGACATCGAAGAGGTCGGCAGGACGACCCGGCACGGTTCCTTTTTCCAGATGTGCGGAAACTTCTCCTTCGGGGACTACTTCAAGGAGACCGTTATCCCGCTGGCCTGGGAACTGCTCACCACGCCGGTTTCGGCGGGCGGGTACGGCCTGGACGACAGCCGCCTGTGGGTCACCGTCTACCTCGACGACGACGAGACCGCTGACATCTGGCGGTCCACGGTCGGGGTGCCCGCCGAGCGCATCCAGCGTCTCGGCATGGAGGACAACTTCTGGTCGATGGGTGTGCCCGGCCCGTGCGGACCCTGTTCAGAGATCAACTACGACCGTGGCCCGGAGTTCGGGATCGACGGGGGCCCCGCCGTGAACGGCGAGCGTTACCTGGAACTGTGGAACCTGGTCTTCATGCAGTACATCCGGGGTGAGGGGACCTCGAAGAAGGACTACCCGATCCTCGGTGACCTGCCGTCGAAGAACATCGACACCGGCCTCGGCCTGGAGCGCCTCGCCGCGGTTCTCCAGGGGGTCGACAACCTCTACGAGACAGACACGTCCCGGCTGATCCTCGACCGGGCGTCGGAACTCACCGGCGCCCGCTACGGCGCTGGGCAGCGCTCGGATGTGTCGTTGCGGGTGGTAGCTGATCATGTGCGCACCTCGGTGATGCTCATCGGCGACGGTGTGCTGCCGGGTAACGAGGGGCGTGGCTACGTGCTGCGCCGGATGATGCGCCGCGCGATCCGCAACATGCGCCTGCTCGGCGCCCATGACGCGACCATGCGGGAGATGGTCGCGGTCACGATCGAGGCGATGGGCCCCCAGTATCCCGAACTTGTCACCGACCGGCTGCGGATCGACTCGGTGGCTACCGCAGAGGAGGCGTCGTTCCTGCAGACGCTGCGCACCGGGACGTCCATCTTCGACCTGGCTGCGGCCGAGACGAGGAAGGCGGGCGGCGGGGTCCTCACGGGTGAGCGGGCGTTCCAGCTGCACGACACCTTCGGGTTCCCGATCGACCTCACCTTGGAGATGGCGGCTGAGCAGGGTCTGACCGTCGACGCGGAGGGCTTTCGCCGGCTCATGGGCGAGCAGCGCCAGCGCGCCAAGGCCGACGCCCGCGCGAAGAAGACCGGGCACGTGGACACCTCGGCGTACCGGGACATGCTGGCCGCGGCCGGCCCATCGGAGTTCACCGGCTACGACATCGCAGCCGGGACCACCGGCGGGACAGCCGCCGGGACTATCACCGGAACCGTCGCCGAGCCCGCCGTCGTCCGCGGGCTGCTGGTGGACGGCTCGCCCGCCCATGAGGCCGGCGAGGGCAGCGACGTCGAGGTCGTGCTCGACCGCACGCCGTTCTACGCCGAAGGCGGTGGCCAGCTCTCCGACACCGGCGTGGTCCGCCTCGATGACGGCACCGAGATAGAAATCTTCGATGTGCAGAAGCCCCTGCCAGGGCTGATCGTCCACCGTGGCCGGGTGCGCTCGGGCGGGGTCGTCCTCGGGGCGAACGCGCGGGCCGAGATCGACCTGGACCGCCGGGGAGCGATCTCGCGCTCGCACAGCGCCACACACCTGACTCACCAGGCGCTGCGGGACGCGCTCGGCCCGACGGCGGCGCAGGCCGGTTCGGAGAACTCGCCTGGCCGGTTCCGTTTCGACTTCTCCTGCGCCGGTGCGGTGCCGGCGTCGGTGCTGGCCGACGTGGAAGAGACGATCAACCAGGTGCTGATCGAGGATCTCGATGTCCACGCCGAGGTGATGAACGCCGACGAGGCACGCCAGACCGGCGCCATCGCCATGTTCGGCGAGAAGTACGGCGACCGGGTGCGGGTCGTCTCCATCGGCGAGTACTCCCGTGAGCTCTGTGGTGGCACGCATGTCCGCCGCTCCGGGCAGCTTGGCCTGGTCAAGCTGTTGGGCGAGTCGTCGGTCGGCGCGGGGGTCCGGCGGGTCGAGGCCCTCGTGGGCCTGGACGCCTACCGTTACCTGGCCCGCGAGGCCGTACTCGTCGCACAGGTCACCGATGTGCTCAAGGCGCCACGGGCCGAAGTGCCCGAGCGCCTCGCCGGGGTGCTCGCACGGTTGCGCGAGGCTGAGAAGGAGCTGGAGAAGCTGCGGGCGGTCGCGGTGCTGGCCGCGGCGGGCGGCCTCGCGAGCGGGGCCGAGGACGTCGGCGGGGTTGCGCTGGTTACCCACCAGGCGCCCGATGGCACCTCCGCGGATGATCTGCGCAGGCTCGTCCTTGACATCCGTGGCAGGGTCCCCGCCGAGCGTCCGGCGGTCGTCGCGGTGGCGGCCGCGGTCGACCGGCGCCCGGTCATCGTGGTGGGCACGAGCGGCGCCGCGCGTGACCGCGGGGTCAAGGCCGGGGAGCTCGTCCGCGGTGCCGCGAAGATCCTCGGTGGTGGTGGCGGCGGCAAAGATGATCTTGCTCAAGGCGGTGGCACTGACGCGGCCGCGATCACGGACGCGCTCGCGGCGGTCCGTCGGTCCGTCGCGGAACGAGTGGCGGCTGTCTGACTGGTCGGGCCGTGTCCGGTCTTCGGTCCGTCTGGGTGAAGGATCATATCCGGGAACTCGCGCCGAGCCCTCTTCGTTAACCAATACGGTGATCACATTGATGCTAGGGGTAACATCAATACTATAGGTGACACCAATCTGTTGCTGATCGGGATTCGGACTGGCGGTCGGATGCGGGCGCGGGAGCCCATTGGTCGGCCCTTATGACCTGCACGGTCGTCGTCACCACGCGACACCCTCAAGGGCGATCTTCATCGCGACGTCCTGTCCGGTGCTGATCCGTCCTTGAGGAGGGTGGCGTGGCCGTTCCCACACCATCACCATCATCACCGCCGTCAGAGTCGTCGCCGTCGTTGTCGCAGCACAGTCACTCCCCGCCGGTGCCGGGGACCGCCATCCATGACCCGAACACCCACGGCCCGGACCGCATGCGCCGGATCGCCGCGCTGCGACCCGACCTGCAGGCGTCGCTGGTGGTGTTCCTGGTCGCGATGCCGCTCTCCCTGGGCATCGCGGTCGCCACGGGCGCGCCGGTCGCCGCTGGGCTGATCGCCGCCGTGATCGGTGGGATCGTCGTGGGGGCACTCGGAGGTGCGTCCCTGCAGGTCAGCGGGCCTGCGGCTGGGCTCACCGTGGTCGTCGCCGGTCTTATCACCACGTACGGGTGGCGGGTCACATGCGCGGTGACCGCGGCCGCCGGTGTGGTCCAGATCCTCTTCGGCGTCAGCCGGGTCGCCCGCGCCGCGCTCGCCGTGTCACCCGCGATCGTGCACGGCATGCTCGGTGGGATCGGGCTCACCATCGCCTTCGGCCAGCTGCACGTCATCCTTGGCGGTGAGCCGGACTCCCACGTCATCGACAACATCATGGCCCTGCCCGGACAGATCGTCGTCAGCCACAGCGCCGCGGCACTGATCGGAGCCGTCACGATCGCCGTCATCGTGCTGTGGCCCCGGCTGGTCCGCGGACTGCCCGGCGGGTTGCGCGCGATCCCCGGGCCGCTCGCCGCGGTCGTCGTCGGGACCGTCCTCGCCGCCGCACTCCACCTGGACCCGCCCCGCGTCAACCTGCCTGGGTCGATCATCAGTTCGGTGTCGTTGCCGGTCTTTCCCGACGGGGACTGGTCCGGCATCATCCTCGGTGTCCTCACCATCGCGATCGTGGCGAGTGTGGAGTCCCTGCTGTCCGCTGTGGCGGTGGAGAAGCTGGCCGCCACCCATGGCCGGGCGCCGCAGGGCCGGATCAACCTCGACCGTGAGCTTCTCGGGCAGGGGGCAGCCAACGTCCTGTCGGGTCTCGCCGGCGGTCTGCCTGTTACCGGTGTGATCGTGCGCAGTTCCACCAACGTCGCGGCCGGAGCGAGAACACGGGCGTCGGCGATCCTGCACGGCGTGTGGGTGGCGCTGTTCGCGGTGTTTCTCGGCGGAGTGGTCGAGTGGATTCCGCTGTCCGCACTGGCCGGCCTGCTCGTCGTCGTCGGGGTCCGGCTGGTGGATGTCTCCCATCTGCGCCACGTACAGCGACACGGCGAACTGCCCGTGTACGTTGTCACACTCGTCGGTGTCGTCGCGCTCGACCTGCTCCAGGGCGTCGTGCTCGGGATGCTCACCGCGCTCGGCCTGGTTCTCCGCCGGGTGCTGTGGTCGAACATCCATCTCGTCCAGACGGGGGAGACGTGGCGGGTGGATGTGGAGGGCACCCTGAGCTTTCTCTCGCTGCCGCGTCTCGCCCGGGTTCTTGGCCGGGTTCCCACCGGGGCCTGTGTGTCGATCGAGCTCGTGGTCGACTACCTCGACCACGCGGCCTTCGAGCATCTGCATGCCTGGTGCGCCGAGTATGAGCGGACCGGCGGCCAGGTGAGCGTGGACGAGATCGGTCACGCGTGGTTCCGGCGGCCGCGTACGGACCAGCCCCACCGGCGCCGGACCGTGGTTCCGCACCTGCCGCGCTGGTTCGCGCCCTGGTCGCAGTGGCAGGAGCTGGCAGCCTCCCACGGAGAGGCGCACCGTGCGGCCGCGCCGGTGACGGCCGACGGCGGTCCGGATGCGACAGGTACGGTGGATGTCGCTGATGGTCATGTTCACCCGGTCGGCACGATGCTGGTGGGGGTCGCCGAGTTCCACCGCCGGGCCGCTCCGCTGCTGCGCGGCACCCTCGGGGATCTCGCGGATGGTCAGCGCCCCAGCGCGCTGTTCCTCACCTGCGTCGACTCCCGGGTTGTCCCGAACATCATCACCAGTAGCGGACCTGGCGACCTGTTCACTGTCCGCAACGTCGGTAACATCGTGCCGCTCGTCTCGTCGGACGGCCCGCTCGTTGGCGGGCCTACGGGCGATCTGTCTGTGACCGCCGCGCTCGACTACGCCGTCGACGTCCTGCGGGTGCCCTCGATCGTGGTGTGCGGGCACTCGGGATGCGGCGCCATGACGGCGTTGCTGTCCGGCGCTATCGACCAGGAGCCTGACTCCGCGCTGGCGGGCTGGTTGACCCACGCGCACGGAGCACTGGCCCGGACACCGCTGCCGGGTACCGAGACGCTGTCGCCCCTGGAACAGCTGGGCCGAGCGAACGTCGTGCTCCAGCTTGAGCACCTGCGCGGGCACCCGGCCGTGCGGCGTGCGCTGGACCGGGGTCCGCTCGAGCTTGTGGGTCTCTACTTCGACATTCCCGCCGCGCACACCTGGGTTCTTGACGAGACATCAGGCCGTTTTGTCGACCCTTCCGACGCGCTGGCCGCGGTGCCACCGCAGCGCCGTCGTTCACCCCGCCGCTGGGACACACCGGCGGCAGCTTCGCGGGCTCCAGCCTGAGAGCGCTGTTGAGATCGTCATTCCGGCTCGCCGCGGCGAGCCGAACGCGCTGAAGCACTGCTTGTGGATCACTGTGCTGAAGGCTGGGGCGAATCCCCGCGCAACATCGGGAAACGTGTCCGGCAGGTTGATATGCCTGACGCTGGCCGGCAGCCCGCGGTATGGTTTTATTCACTACTTCAACGACTCGATGATCATTGATATCCAGCTGTCTGGTGTTCTTGCTGCTTAGGCCTTATGTATTCGGCCTTATGTATTCGGTCGCATCGGGTCAGCGGCGGCTTTTATGCTTATGCGGATCATCCTTGTCGTGTCAGTGACGGATTCACAGCCAGGGAGAAGCGTGCTTTCCTGGCGGACGGTCGAGACGGGGTGGGACTGGTGGCCACGGAAGCCACGATCGCGTTACCGGCGATGTTGGCCGATCTGGCGGAACTCGTGCGCTGCGAGTCCTTCTCGGCCGACCATGCCGCGGTGGCGCGCAGCGCCGAGGTTGTCGGCGCGCTCGGGGCGAGGCTGCTGGGCGCGGCTCCGGAGACGATCGTGATCGATGGCGTGACCCACCTGCGGTGGATCTTCGGCACGCCACGGGTGCTGCTGGTGGGACACCACGACACCGTGTGGCCGGTGGGCTCCCTGGAGAGCCGCCCCTGGTCGTTGCTCGACGGGATCGCCCGCGGCCCTGGGGTCCTGGACATGAAGGCAGGGCTGGTGCAGATGTTCCACGCGCTGGCCTCCCTGCCGTCCCCAGACGGTGTGTGCGTCCTGGTCAACGGGGACGAGGAAGTCGGTTCCCCGACCTCCCGGGAGCTGATCGAGGAATCCGCGCGCGGTTGCGCGGCCGCCTTCGTGCTGGAGGCGGCCGCGAACGAAGAGAGTGCCATCAAGATCGCCCGTAAGGGCACCTCGCATTATGAGGTGGTGGTGCACGGCAAGGCCGCCCACGCGGGCCTGGAGCCGCAACGGGGGGTCAACGCCGCGATCGAGGCCGCCCACCAGGTCCTGGCAATCGCCGGCCTCGCGGCCTCGATGGGTACCACCGGCTCCATCCTGGGCGCCCCCACCATAACGCCCACCCTGCTGTCGGCCGGCAGCACGCGCAACACGGTGCCCGCGCTGGCGAAGGTACTGGTGGACGTGCGCGTGCCGACTCTGGCGGCGCAGGACCAGATAGACGATCTCATGCGGGGGCTCACCGCCCGGACACACGGAGCTCGGCTGGAGGTACTGGGCGGCAGGCAACGGCCGCCGATGGAACCGGAATCCTCCGCCGAGCTGTTCGCCCTCGCCGCCAGCATTGCCGTGGAACTGGGCCAGGAGCCGCCGCGGGGGATCGCCGTCGGCGGCGCCTCGGACGGTAACTACACCGCGGCCGTGGGCTGCCCGACGCTGGACGGGCTCGGTGCCGTCGGCAGCGGCGCCCACACGGATGCCGAGTACGTCGAGGTCGCGCGGATGCTCCCCCGCACCCACCTGCTGGCTCAGCTGATCACGCGGACAAGGCAATGACAGGAAGCCGCGTCCAAGGACAGGAAGCCGCGTCCAAGCGGCCCCTGGCACGGCCGCGGGCCACACCGATACCGGATGAGTGGTATCGGTCTGGCCGAGAACGCGGCCAGGGGCCGCCTGGAGGCGGCGAGCCGGACAGCTGGCTTTCCTGACCGTGTGGTCCCGGTTTGACTCCCGGCGGACAGGCCTCGCCGAGCGCCCGCCTGCCCGCCTGCCCGCTCGTCCGTCGATCCGGAGGGGAGCGGCGGGGGAGCGGAACTGCCAACAGCCGGGCTCGGTACCCTCAGTCGTAACGTGCGAACATGGCGCGTCCAGTTCCGCTCGGGATGGGCCGGGCAGATGGCGTTTTTCATGGGGGGGCCTTGAGCGAGCGGCTGACCGAGCTGGAGATCCGGGCGCTCGCGGGGGCGTTCGCCACTTCGCTGAGCGCCGTCCAGTTACTGGAACGCGCTGGCGTGGACCGACTCGAACAGCCGTCCTGGGCGCCGGCACAGTCTCCGCTGGCGTTCTGGGTGGAGGTGAACAACTTTCTCGACAGCGGCGGGTTGCCGGATGGCCGGCGGCGGATTCTCGCCGCCGCTGCCGAGCGCTACCCGGCGAATCCGGTGTTCGCGCAGGCGCGGGATTTCGCGGCTGGATTCTCCGCCGCTGGAACCGCCGCTGGCCATGGGCCAGCCGCTGCCGCGGGCGTACCCGGCGGGTTCAGCTCGCCCGATGGCCTTCCGCTGCCGTACACCGTGCTCGCTCTGGACGCGGTGCGGTTCAGCGCGCACGGCACTCTCGTCCAGCTTGCCTGGCGCCGGGGCCTGCGCGAGATCGTCGACGAGGCCTGCGGGCGGACCGGTATAGCCGCCGACGCCATCCAGCTACAGGACCGGGGCGACGGTTTTCTCGGTGTTGTCGCCGTCAGCGTCCCCAAGGCGACACTCGCCGCGGATTTCGTCCGCGAGCTGCGGATAGCACTGCGGGCCTTCAACCGGACCCGTAACGACACCGGTCGGGTCCGGGTGCGGCTGGCGTTGCATCACGGTGATGTGATCGTCGACGGTACCGGCTTCGCTGGCCAGCCGACCATCGTCGCGGCCCGGCTGGTGGACGCCCCGCCGGTGCGCCAGGTGCTCGCGGATGCGCCATCCGAAGATCTTGCGCTTATCGTCTCCGATGAGCTGTACGCCGCCACCGTTGCCGAGCAGCTCCGCGGTCTGGACCCAGGGGAGTTCCGCGAGGTCACAGTCGAGGTTCCGAAGTTCTCCGGTACGGCCTGGGTGCAGGTGCCGGCCGCCGGCCGCGGCGCCGAGACCGACCGCGCCGCCGCGGAGCGCCCAGCCGCGGCGGTCACCGATGACAAGCCCGCCGACGCGGCCCGCTGGGACTTTCTCGTCTCCGCCGCCGAGGCGGACGAGAACTGGGGCACCTGGATCGCCTGGGAGCTTGAGCAGCGTGGGTACCGGGTGCATATCGAGACCTGGGACGCGCTGCCTGGCCAACACGACCTGCGGCGGCTCGACGACGCGATCAGGTATTCCGAACGTACCTTGGTGGTGCTGTCGGACAACTACCTGCAGGCGGTGGAGGTACAGGCCGAATGGCATGCCGCGTGGCAGCGCGACCCCGACGGGATGCGACGGAGGCTGATCCCGGTGCGGGTGGCGGAATGCAAGCCGGACGGATTGCTGCGGGGTATCGTTGCCATTGATCTCGTTGGCCTCCCGCGTGAGGCCGCGGCAACTGAACTCGTCGAACAGGTGAAAAGATCGCTTGCCGGTCGTTATCGACCGGCTGGCCCGCCGCCGTTTCCCGGCCCGAACGGATGAGCGGGGAAAGGTAACAGGCCTTTCCATCGATCGCGGGAAGGCCATCGCCAGGTGGGTCTTTGTGCTGCCCGCGGACAGGCCATCGACTCTGCCGAACGTCCCACCCGATTCGGATACTGGATGCCATGCGTGTTCTGGTGTTCGGTGGTGGAGTGATCGGTACGCTGCATGCCTGGGCGCTGTCACGGGCCGGGCACGAGGTCAGCCTGCTGGTCCGGCCGGAGCAGGTGGACCGATGGGCCGACGGGATCGATCTGAGTATTCTCGACGTCCGGGGCAGGCGCCGCCGGGAGGTCACCGAGCGTTTCCATCCTCGTGTTGTCACCGAGCTGCGTCCGGCGGATGGCGTCGAGCTCGTTGTGCTTGCCGTCCGGCATACCCAGACCCCGGACGTCCTGCCCGGGCTCGCGCGAAACCTTGGCGCGGCCACCGTGCTGTTCCTGAACCACAACTGGCGTGGGCTGGACTTCATCGATTCCTGTCTGGGCAAGGACCAGTACGTGCTGGGCGCTCCCCGGGCCGGCGGCGGCATCATCAACAACGTGTTGACCGGCGCCCTTGAGGGCGGGATCGTGCTCGGGCCGAGCATGTCCGGGCGGGGGGCACCCGGAGCGGCCACGGGTGACATCGCAACGGGCGACACGATGACGGACATCGCCGAGCAGAATCTGGGCCGCTTCGCCGCGTTCTTCGCGGAAGCCGGTTTCCGGCCGGAGATCCGTCCCAACATGGAGCACTGGCTGTGGGTGTATTTCGCCAGTATCACCGCATGGATATGCGGTGCTGCCCGTGCCCGTGGATTCGAGCGTTTCACGCGCAGCAACCGAGCTGTCTACGACGCGCTGCATGCGGGCCGGGAAGCCATGCAGGTATGCGTCGCACGCGGGGCGGAGGTGCGTTTTGCGCAGGACGCCCGGCCGTTCGTGCTTCCGCCGTCGACGGTGGCGCCAGCGGTACGGCTCATGCTCCGCGGAGAGCTGCCCCAGCGAATCTCGGTCAACCGCAGCCGGTACGCGCCCGCGGAACTGTACGAGATCTACGATGACGTCATCCGGACGGGGGAACGGCTCGACGTTCCCATGCCCTGCCTTTTGTCCTACCGCAACGACGGTG
>NZ_CAKJTO010000057.1:0-34068 GCF_917627405.1 Protofrankia sp. Cj5 | reverse complement strand
GGTGGCGGGCGCGGCCGGGCGCGCCCGCGTCGGCGCGTCGCCGGCCTGCCGGGCCGCCGCGAAGCTCGCGGCGCGCGCCACCATGGAGTCGGTGGCCGTGCGGGGAACGGTGGCAGTGTGTGAGCCTTCGGCCCGTACTGAACCTCGGCCGTCGACCATGGTCATCGTGGTGCAACCTCCATCGGCGCGGTGGACACAGCAGAACCAGGTTCGTTCGTGCACGGCAGCGTCGCCGGGAACGCGCCAGCGCGGTGTGCCGCCACACAGCAGCCCGGCCAGGCACCCGCCGAGCTGCTGTGTGGCAAGTCGTCACCACAGCCAGCCGCAACAAGGATGACGCGGCCACGCCGCTTTCGCCAGCGGTACGCGGCCCAACAACACAGATCGCAATCGCAAACGCACGTTGACCGTACGGAGCGAAACGCACATCACGGCAACCAGCCCGACAGTCGAGTCACCAACCGGAGCAGGGGGCATACTTGCCGCGAGGGATCGGCCCGACAGGCTACCCGGCGACCGCGCGCCCGGCGTTCCCGCCTGGCCAGGACCGTCGGCACGCCCGTCGCCAGCCGCACCCCCATGTCAGCGAGATCGCCGTCCCGACTAGCCTTTCGTGCGCGGCCGTGGACCTACTCACGCGCCGGTATTGCGCTGTGACGCAAGCATCGAAGGGGATCGGCGTCCTCGAGGAGGAGATCAGCGAGAACCGGTCCAGTCAATGACGATGAATTTTAATCTTGCCGGTCGCCGGCGGCGTCGAGAACCTGGAAGGCAGCCGGCCCCGCGATGATGATTTCGCTCGCGCGGCCGGCGGCCCAAACAGCTAGGGGGGTAGCGGATGAGCCAGGGGAGACCGTCGGTAGACTCAGCCGGTGACGCAAACCGGTCAAGAGCACCCGAAGCATCTGAGGTGAACGCGGCACCGGCGGAGGCCTGCGCGGAACGATCACGCTGGCAAGTGCTCGGCCATGAGCTGGCGAAGTTCGGAGTCGTCGGCGTCGTCTGCTACGCCATCGACGTCCTCGTGTTCAACCTGTGCCACGGGCTTGTGGGCATGGGTCCGCTCAGCGCGAAAACCGTCTCCACCATCGTGGCCGCGACCTGCGCCTACATCGGCAACCGGAACTGGTCGTTCACGCACCGGGCGCGTACGGGCCTCAAGCGCGAATACACACTGTTCGCCATCCTCAACGCCATGGGTCTGGCAATCGCCTTGGGCTGTCTGGGCTTTGCCAACTACGTACTGAACCTGCACAGTGTGCTCGAGCTCAACCTGGCCGGAAACGTGGTCGGCACCGGGCTCGGCACCATCTTCCGGTTCTGGGCCTACAAACGGTGGGTCTTCCTGCATCCCGACGATCCGAAGGCGGCGCTGCATACCGCGGCCGAGGCGCAGCGCCGGCAGGGTGTCCCCGAGCCCGCTGGCCACGCATAGCCGGGGGCGCATCGGTATCGGAACAGAACCCCGGCGTTCCGATACCGATTGGTTCCCATCAGCCGTGGATGCGCTACGCTCTGGGACAAGCCCGCGCGTTTCCTTCTTGTCGGCGTCGCCGCTTGTGACGGCAGGCGGAGCGCGTCGAAAGCCACCGGATGGCACGTGTCGGCTTGCAGCCGGCTGGTCGAAGGCGGCATAGTTCCAGTTTGGGCCGCCCGAGACCTCAGGAAACCTAGGCCACAGGGGGACGCCGTGGTGCGGCCTACGCTTGATTCGTCCCGCTCCGGGGGCCGCCCTCGGGACGATTCACGGGACGGCGCGATTCGTCGCGCCACCCTTCAGCTACTCGCCGAAGTTGGGTACGACGGCGTCACCATGGACAGGGTGGCCACCCGGGCGAAAGCCGGCAAAGCCACCATCTACCGCCGCTGGCCCTCCAAGGTCGCCCTGGTCATGGACGCGATCACGACGATCACCGAGCAGTCCGTGCCCATTCCCGACACCGGTTCGTTCCGTATGGACATGCTGGCCTTCATCTCCTCGTTCCGAGATGCCATCGGCGATGACCGCGGCAGGATCATCGCCGAGCTGGTGTCTGAAATGCCCCGTAACTCCGAGCTGCGCGAAGCCCTTCGCAATGGGCTGCTCGCCCAGCGCAAAACCGCGTCCGATGTCATCGTGCACCGCGGCATCGTCCGCGGGGAAATCAGCGCGGAGGTCGACCACACGGTGCTCATGGAGCTCGGTCCCGCCCTCGTTCTGCAGCGGGTGCTGCTCTCCGGAGAGGTCGTCGACGCCGCGTTCATGGAACGGATCGTCGACGACCTCATCGTTCCCTACGCCGTCCACGGCTTGGCGGACCAGCCGACGCGCTGACTCCGGGCGGCGCTGGGAGCACCGCGGCGAATTGGTTCCCAGCGCCGCGCGACAATGCTTTTCTCGTGCGGGCGGAAGCGCGAGAACGCCTGACAAACGGGGGGAGACATGACAACCGGCCAGACACTCGCGGTCGACCTCGGTACCGGTTACACGTCCGCCTGCGTCGGCCTGGACGGCCGGGGGGAATCCCTGCGGCTCGGGCCAGGCGGGCCGATGCCGGCCGTGGTCAGCCTGAGTCTTGACGGCCGGCTGCTGACCGGTACCGCCGCGGTGGACGTCGCGGCCACCCATCCCGACCGCGCGCAACGTCATCCGTTACAGGCGCTGGAAACGACCGAGCGGGTCCAGCTCGGTGAGGTGACCATCCCCACGATCGAGCTGATCGCCGCCGTCCTGCGCCAGGTCCTGCACGAAGCGGCCCGCCACGCTCCGGGCCCGCCACCCCGCCAGGTGGTTCTCACCGCGCCGGCCCGATGGACAGCCACGGAGGTCGACAGCCTGCGGGCAGCCGCTACCAGGGCGGGGCTCACCGACGTCATGCTGCTTCCGGAACCGATCGCGGCGGCCCGCTATCACGCCGCCCCTGACAGCATCCGCGCGGGCACGGCCGTTGCGATATATGATCTTGGAGCCACAACCCTCGCGACGACGATTCTCACCGCGACACCCAACGGATTCGAGATCCGCGGCGAGCCCGGCGGCAATCCCGCCTTCGGCGGTGACGACATCGACGATGCCTTACTTCGCCAGCTGGCGGACCGTGCGCGCACGGTCGACTCGGCCGCCTGGGACGAGCTGTGGGCCGATCTGAGCCCATCCGGGCGCCAGCGGCACAACCAGCTACGCCAACAGGTCGTAGCAGCCAAGGAAGGACTGTCAACCGCCACCGTCCGCACCATTGCGGTCGGCGGATCCATCGGCGACATCCAGCTCACCCGGGCGGAGCTGGAAGCGTCGATCGAGGGTGACCTACGCGCGACCGTGACCGAACTGATCCGCACAATCGAGCGTGCGGGGATCCGGCCCGGCGAGCTCAGCGCGATCTTCCTTGTCGGCGGATCGACCCGCATCCCACGGATTTCGGCGCTGGTGACGGAGCTGACCGGCATCCGCCCCCGGCCCGCCGCCGACCCCCAGGCCGCGACAGCGCTGGGCGCTCTGCTCACCGCGACCGCGACCGCGACCGCGATGCCCGCTGGGCCCGGATCGATCCCCTACGCCGCCCGCGTCGCAGCGGAACCCGAGGCGGGTGCGGCCGGTGCCCGCCCCTTCGGGGCCCGGGATGACTATGCCCCGACCGCCCGCTACCCGTTCGGTGAGCTCCCGCGCTCAGACACATACCCACCACCGGGTGGATACCCACCACCGGGTGGATACCCACCGCCGGGCGCATACCCACCACCGGGAACGATGGGCGGACCGCCGCGGCAGCAGCCGTCAGGCCGGCGGCAGACCGCCATCATCGGAGCGATCGTCACGCTGCTGGTCCTCGCCGTCGGCATTCCGATGATCGCGCTGACCGTGGCCAGTTCGGACAAACCCGACCCCAGCCCGACGGCGGGCACGACCCTGCCCGCGATCCCCGCCGGACCGACGGGCACGCCGCGGCCCGCCTCGTCGGCGTCATCATCGCCATCACCATCGCCGTCGCCGTCCCCGTCGGCAACCGGGTCCACCAACGGTCTGACCGTGGCCCAGCGCAGGCTGCGGGCGCTGCTCGATCCCGCTGAGATAACGGACTGCGAAGCGAATCCGGATGCCGAGGACTCCGACATCGACGCATCGCTGACGTGTGTGGCGAGCAACGGCACAGCCGTGATCGCGTTCCACTACTACACCGCCAAATCACTGCGCGGCGACGTCGACTACCGGTCCGGCCAGATCACCGACGAGGGCAGCTGCGAGAACGGCCGTTCCAGCGTCGGGACCTGGCAAGTGAACAGCAGTTCCACCGTCGACGTCGGTGCGCTCCTGTGCTACTACCACAGTGGACGGTTTGTGATGTTCTGGAGCTACGACTCAGATCTCGTCAGCTTCGCCGCCGCGGACACCGACGCGGCATCCCTGTACCAGTGGTGGAAGCGGTTCGACCCCTTGGCCTGAACCACCGCCGGCAGTGACCCGCGACGAGCCGATGGCCGCCTAACCGGTGGGTGACCCAGGGCGTGTCTGATGGATCTTCGATCGTGCGGATCAATGCCCAGAAGGCGTCCTGCGGCGTTGTCGTCGGTCCGGATAGAACACCGCTATCCGGACCTCCTCCGCCTTGCAGGCCACTTTCTAGATCATCGCCCACATCGACCAACATCCATCAGACACGCCCTAACGGTTACGCTCGTGGCCGTAACCATCGATGTCGGTGTTGACGGGGCCTCGGCGCCGAAGGTCGATCTCGTCGACCAGCCGGTAGATGGTTGCGTGCACCTCTTCGACCCGTGGCAGATTCGCCAGCACGACCTGACCGCGTTCACCGGCGCTTTCGATGGTCAGCGTGCCGGAGCCCAGCAGGCGTTCGGCGAACGAGTGGTGGAACGAGACATCGTTGAGCCGCTGAAGCGGGATGTCACGGCCGTTGCGGGAAAAGACGCCCGTCCGGATGACAACACGTTCCGTTGTCACAACATAACTTGTCGTGATCCACTGTAACCACGGACGCAGGCTTGTGACAGTGAGCAGGGCCGCCGCGGCCGTGATCACGAGCCACTGTGCCGCATGCTGGAACGAACCCGCCGGTATCGCCAGCACACCGAACAGCGTCAGGCCCAGAACCACGACGAACGCGGTGGCCGGCCCAGCAAGCCTGATCCAGTGCGGATGAAGGTGCAGGACAACCTCTTCATCGCTGGTCAGAATGCTCTCTGGAAATCCCACGCGGCCGATCGTCTCACCGTCACCACGTCAGCGGCGCCCGAGGGTCGATCGGCTCGGCGTCACCGCAGATGGACGACGTCCCCCGCGGCGAAGGCCCGGCCGTCCACGACAAGCCGGCCATGGGCGTCCACAGCTGTGGCGGCGCCCACCACGACAGCACCGTCGGGCAGCTCAACCCGCACCTGCTGACCGAGCGTCGCGCACACCGAGCGGTAAGCGTCCCTGGCACGATCCGGTTCCGCGAGCCAGGCCCGGTATCCCGCGGCGAGTTCCCGCAGCACCTCGATCAACAACTCACCCCGGCCAGTCGCCGGCCGCGACGCCCGCCGCTGGCAGAGCGCCACGCTGGTCGCCCCGAGGGGCAGCTCATCGGCGGCCGTATCGACGTTCAGGCCCACCCCCACGACCACCGCGGTCGTTGCCGGTTGGCAGGGAACGGCCTCGGCAAGGATTCCCGCTACCTTCGCGCCGTCCACCAGCACGTCGTTCGGCCACTTGAGAACGGCCGGGATACCGGCGGAACCGCGCAGCGCGCCAACCAGCGACGCGCCGGTGAGCAACGGCAGCCAGCCGAGGGCCGCGGCCGGCACCGTGGGCCGCAGCAGCACCGAGAAGGTGAGTCCCGCGCCCGGTGGCGAGACCCAGGACCGGTCAAGACGCCCACGGCCGGCCCACTGCGACTCGGCGACCAGCACCCGCCCTTCACGGGCGCCCGCCTTCGCCGCCGCCACAAGATCGGCGTTGGTCGAGCCGGTCTCCCCGACGACCCGCACGTCGAGGCCGTCGTCGGCGAGCGCCGCCGCTACCAGGCCGGCGTCCAATGGAAGCCGGCGCGGATGTGTCTTCGATGTCCGCATGCCAGTCAGGGTGCCACCGACCGGCCTGTTACCGGAGCGTTGTCCTGGCGGGCTGACTACCGTTACGTTCCGCCACGGGTACTGGTTTGTGCCCCCCACCCGCGAATCGAGCACGCGGAGCCGTACCCGCCGTACGCTGCCCGGCATGGTACTTCCTGTTCCCGCTCAGAATCCCGCGCAGGGCTCGGTACCCGACCTTCTGACGGCCACCGGCAAGATTGCCGAGTTGAAGCGGGTCAACGACGAAGCGGTACACGCTGGTTCCCAGCGGGCCGTTGACGCCCAGCACGCCAAGGGCAAGATGACAGCCCGTGAACGGATCGAGGCATTCCTCGACCCCGGATCGTTCGTCGAAACGGACGCGTTCGCTCGGCACCGCTCGCATGATTTCGGGCTCGATCGCAACCGCCCCTACGGTGACGGCGTGGTGACAGGATACGGCACGGTAGACGGCCGCCAAGTCTGCGTGTTCAGTCAGGACTTCACGGTTTTCGGCGGCAGCCTGGGCGAGGTCTTCGGCGAGAAGATCATAAAAATCATGGACCTGGCGCTGAAGACCGGCTGCCCGGTGGTGGGTATCAACGACTCGGGCGGCGCGCGTATCCAGGAAGGCGTTGTTTCGCTGGGCCTCTACGGTGAGATCTTCTATCGCAACGTGATGGCGTCGGGAGTCGTCCCACAGCTTTCGCTGATCATGGGCCCGTGTGCCGGCGGTGCCGTTTACTCCCCCGCCATCACCGACTTCACCCTGATGGTCGACAAAACCAGCCACATGTTCATCACCGGTCCAGACGTCATCAAGACCGTGACCGGCGAGGACGTCGGCATGGAGGAGCTCGGCGGCGCGCACACGCACAACTCCCGCAGCGGTGTCGCCCACTTCCAGGCCGTGGACGAGACCGACTGCCTGGAGAGCGCTCGGGCGCTGCTGTCGTTCCTGCCGTCGAACAACATGACGGATCCGCCGGCCTTCGCCGCGGTGGCCGACATCCAAGCGGAGATCACCACCGAGCTGGACGTGTTCATCCCGGACTCGCCCAACACTCCCTACGACATGCACACAGTGATCGAACATGTGCTCGACGAGGGCGACTTCCTGGAGATCCACGCCCAGTTCGCACAGAACATGATCTGTGGCTTCGGGCGGATCGACGGACGTTCGGTGGGCGTCGTCGCCAACCAGCCGATGCATTTCGCCGGCACCCTCGACATCGACGCCAGCGAAAAGGCGGCACGCTTCGTCCGGACGTGCGACGCGTTCAACATCCCGGTACTCACCTTCGTCGATGTTCCCGGCTTCCTGCCCGGTACCTCGCAGGAGTGGAACGGGATCATCCGCCGCGGCGCGAAGCTCATCTACGCCTACGCCGAGGCCACGGTCCCCAAGGTCACCGTCATCACCCGGAAGGCCTACGGGGGTGCATACGACGTCATGGGATCGAAGCACCTGCGGGCCGACATCAACCTGGCCTGGCCGACCGCGGAAATCGCGGTGATGGGCGCCCAGGGCGCGGTAAATATCATCTACCGCCGGGAACTCGCGTCCACCGACAGCCCGGAAGACCGCCGCGCGGAACTGATCGCGGACTACACCCAGCACTTCGCCACCCCCTACATCGCCGCCGAACGCGGGTACGTGGACGCTGTGATCTCGCCGTCAGTCACCCGTCGCGAAGTGATCCGAGCCCTTCGGCTGCTGCGGACCAAGCGGGAGTCGCTCCCGCCCAAGAAGCACGGAAACATTCCGCTGTAGGTGCGCCTCACCTTCATGAAAGGAACGTCAGGTGGATACCAGCGGCGACAGCCACACCCGTCCGTATCTGCGGGTGGTGTCGGCGAACGCGTCCGCCGAGGAGATTGCCGCGGTGGTCGCGGTGCTCCGCCTGCGGGCGGCGGCCTCACCGCCCGGCCCGACGGCGCCGTCGGGCTGGACCGACCGGGCCGCGGCGCTCCGCCAGACCGTACGTTCCGGCCCGGACGCGTGGCGGCAGACCGGTTTCGTCCAGGGCGTCCGCACCCGAGCCGACTGGTAACCCGCGGAGGTTCCGGCAGCAGGGCGTTCGGCCAGACAGCGGCGTCCGGGTGGATGGATCGCGAAGCCGCGGAGAGATACGCCGGAGGTATCGCGCGTCGACCGACGAGCCAGGGCACCCATGCATCGCGCGGCAATGGACGGGCAGCGATGAGGCGAGGCGCCGCCCGGACGCCGCGAGCCGGCCAGGTCCTGTTGCCGGCGCCGCTAAGAACTAAGAACGCCTACTGCCGACAACAGATGTGAGGTCCCCGGCCTCCGCGGGACATTAGGACTCAGCCACGCTGAACGAGGACGGGAGAAACGTGCGTAAGATCCTCATCGCCAACCGGGGAGAAATCGCTGTCCGGGTCATCCGCGCGTGCCGGGACGCCGGGTACGCAAGCGTCGCGGTGTACGCCGAGCCCGATATCGATGCCCTCCATGTCCGCATCGCGGACGAAGCGTACGCCCTCTCGGGCAACACACCGGGCGACTCCTATCTTCGAATAGACAAGATTCTCGATCTCTGCCGGGCAAGTGACGCCGACGCCGTCCACCCCGGCTACGGCTTCCTGTCGGAGAACGCCGACTTCGCCGAGGCGGTCATCGCCGCGGGCATGACCTGGATCGGGCCGCCGCCCGAGGCCATCCGGCGCTTGGGTGACAAGACCGCGGCCCGGCACATCGCCCTTGCCGTGGGGGCGCCGCTCGCCCCCGGCACCGCCGATCCCGTTGGCGGCATCGAGGAGGTCCTGGCCTTCGCGGATCAGTACGGGCTGCCGGTCGCCATCAAGGCAGCCTTCGGCGGTGGCGGGCGTGGGCTCAAGGTCGCGTGGAACAGCGACGAGCTGCCTGAGCTCTTCGAAAGCGCGGTCCGCGAGGCCACCGCCGCGTTCGGCCGGGGTGAGTGCTTCGTCGAGCGCTACCTGGACCAGCCCCGCCACGTCGAGACCCAGATCCTCGCGGACACCCACGGCACAGTCGTCGTCGTCGGCACCCGGGACTGCTCGTTGCAGCGGCGCTACCAGAAACTCGTCGAGGAGGCCCCGGCGCCGTTCCTCACCGAGGAGCAGCGCACGTCGCTTTATCAGGCCTCTCGGGCCATCTGCCGGGAGGCCGGCTACGTGGGCGCGGGCACGGTCGAGTTCCTCGTCGCCCGAGACGGGATGATCAGCTTCCTCGAAGTCAACACCCGCCTGCAGGTCGAGCATCCCGTCACCGAGGAGACCAGCGGCATCGACCTCGTTCGTGCGCAGTTCCGCATCGCCGAGGGTGAGGCACTCGACCCGACCGACCCGGCCCCCCGGGGGCACTCGATCGAGTTCCGTATCAACGGCGAGGATCCCGGGCGTAACTTCCTGCCGGCCCCGGGCACGGTCACCCGGTTTGTCGCGCCCACCGGGCCGGGTGTGCGGGTCGACACCGGTGTCGAGTCCGGCACCGTTATCGGCGGCGCCTTCGACTCGCTGCTCGCCAAGCTGATCGTCACTGGCGCGAGCCGGACCGAGGCGCTGGAACGCGCCCGCCGCGCGCTGGCCGAGATGGCCGTCGACGGTATGGCCACGGTGCTGCCGTTCCACCGGGCTGTCGTACGGGATCCGGCTTTCGCGCCGGGGGACGCGACCGAACCGTTCCGAGTGCACAACCGCTGGATCGAGACCGAGTTCGACAACACGATCCCGGTCTTCACCGGCGGCGCGGACGCCGAAACCGCGCCGGTGGAGCGAGAGTCGGTGGTGGTGGAGGTCGGCGGCCGGCGTCTTGAGGTTGTCCTGCCCGCTGGCCTCGGATCGGCGGCCGCTCCGGCGGCCGGTCGCGCGGCTCCGCCCCGGAGACGCTCCGGCGCGAAAGCAACGAAGGCCGTTGCTGGGAACGCACTGACCAGCCCCATGCAGGGCACCATTGTCAAGATTGCTGTCAGTGACGGCGACACCGTCGAAGCCGGTGATCTTATCGTCGTCCTGGAGGCGATGAAGATGGAACAACCGATCACCGCGCATCGGGCGGGTGCCGTGGCCGGGCTCACCGCGACCGTCGGTGCCGTCGTCTCCAGTGGCGCCGTCCTCTGCGAGATCACAAGCGACCGACAATAGGGGTGTGGATCAAGGAAAGGGGCTGGGGCACCTGCCCCAGCCCCGCGACGCCGCACCCCCTGCTGCCGGTTGCCCCAGGGACTGATCCCGGCCGCTTCCCGGCCGGCTGACAGACTCCCGGGAAACCTGTCCGTAGGCTGGCGAGTGTGGCAGCAGGCATGGAAGCGGGCATGGAAGAGGGCCGGGTTCCCGGGGACGGGTCGGTGGACCCAGGCGGCAAGCGGCCGGTGTCACCCGAGCGACCGCCCTTTGCCGGGCTGGTGTATTACCTGGTGGGCGGAACGCTGCCCCCGCGGTACACGCTATGGGTGTCGCACGATCTGACAGGTCCGCGGTGGCGGGTCCGGCAGGCTTCCCGCCCGCCGTTGGTTATGCTGCCATTCGCGATCATGTTCGCGCTGCTACCCGGGCGGCTGGAGGTCCGGCTCACCATCTCGATCTTCCTGCTCGTCGCGACGGTGGGACTCGGATTCGCCACCGCTGGCCACTTCCGCAACCGGCGCCTCGTCCAGCACGGTCTCGCACCGGTCCTCCCGCCCGAGGAAGACGACGGCATCGACCTTTAGAGCGCCCGGCAATAGGGGACGCGGCGTCGCGGGGCCAGGGCACGCACCTCACCGCGTTGTCGTCAGTCGCCACCCAACACCAGGGTGGCTCCCTCCGCCGCCTCGCGATGCACGCACCCCAGCCCCGCTCCTTGATCCACGCCCCTATTGCCGGGCGCTCTTAGAGCGTGTTTGAGATCGGGCTTTCGATCAGTGAGCCGCGTCCAGGCGGCTCCTGGCCGCGTCACCGCGGCGGCTTTGGGCCACCAGGGCTTGCTCGGTCGACCGTCATGCGTGTTGATCGACCGAGCAAGCCCTAGAAACTGGCGAACAGGTCCCGGGGCATGGCGATCCGCGCGGCTTCGGACAACGACCCGGAGACCGATGGGTAGATCGCAAACGTGTGGGCAACCTGGTCGACGGTCAGGCCGTTGGCGACCGCCAGCGACACCGGGAAGATCAGTTCTGACGCCCGGGGCGCTACGACAACCCCACCCAGAACGCTGCCGCTGCCAGGCCGACAGAACAGCTTGACGAAACCGTCCGTGACGGCCTCCATCTTCGCCCGCGGGTTCCGGGCAAGCGGGAGGATCGTCGTATGCGCCGCGACCGCGCCTGACTCGATCATCCGTTGGGAGATGCCGACGGTCGCGATCTCCGGCTCGGTGAAGATGTTCGACGACACGGTACCCAGCCGCAGTGGGGTGACCGCCTCACCGAGCGCGTGCCACATGGCGATCCTGCCCTGCATGGCGGCGACGGACGCCAGCGGCAGCACCCCGGTACAGTCACCAGCGGCGTAGACCCCCGGCACCGATGTCCTCGACATCCGGTCGACCTCGATATGGCCGGTCGTGTTCAGGCGTATCCCGACGTCGGTCAGACCGATCTCCGATGTGCGCGGCACCGAACCGACGGCCATCAGGACGTGGCTGCCACTGATGATCCTGCCGTCCTCGAGCTCGACCTCCACACCGTCGGCGACCCGGCGGGTCGCTGCCGCCCGGGAGCAGCCCAGCACCGTGACGCCCCTGCGCCCGAACACATCCTCCAGGACCCGGGCCGCGTCGGGATCCTCCCCGGGCAGCACTCGGTCGCGGGAGGAGATGAGTGTCACCTGCGCACCGAGCGCCCGGTAGGCGCTGGCGAACTCGGCGCCGGTGACGCCGGAACCGACCACGATCAGATGTTCGGGCAGCCTGTCGAGGTCGTAGAGATGGCGCCAGGTGAGAATTCTCTCACCGTCAGGTATCGCGGTCGGCACGATCCGCGGCGACGCACCGGTGGCGATCAACATGATGTCGCCGAAGAACGCCTCACCAGAATCGATCTCGACGACATGCGGACCGACCAGCCGCCCGCGGGCGCGCACAACCCGGACGGCCTCTTTTTCCAGTCGGGTCTCGATGTCACGGGACTGCGCCTGGGCAAGCCCCCGTACCCGGGCGTAGACCCGCTCGATGTCCACACCAGCACCGGCAGGCAGCTCACAACCGGGTGCCGCCATGGCATCCCAGCCCGCTTCCGGCAGCACGAAACCGCCGTCTCGCAGCCGGACACCGAGCGAGGGCGCCGCGGCCAGGGCCGTCATCGCCGCCGATGTGGCGATCAGGGCCTTCGATGGAACACAGTCAGTAAGGACGCAGGCACCGCCCATCCCATCCGCATCGATGAGTGTGACAAATGCCCCCAGCTCAGCTCCGACAAGGGCCGCCTCGTACCCACCGGGCCCCCCTCCAAGGATGACAATTCGCGGCACGTGCGCGCTCCCTTCCGTGGGCGGCGTTCCCACCAGCTATCTTGCCTCCTGCCGCGCGCCATACCACTGGGATCGGACCGACTTTCGTACAATCAGGGAAAGGTAACCCGCCGGCCCGGTGCGTCAGCACAGTCGGGGAGAACGTGGGTACGGTAGGCGCCAGTGGAGATCCTTGAGATACGCCGTCACCCCGGCCGCGATGGCCGCGACGAAAGAGCCCGCGAGAGGCGTACGCCATGACCATGTACGCCGCCTACGGCAGCAACCTCGATCCGGCCCAGATGAAGGAACGTGCACCACACGCTCCGGTCATCGGGACCGGCTGGATACACGGCTGGAGACTCACCTTCGGTGGCGAGGACGTCGGCTGGGAAGGCGCGCTCGCCACTATCGTCGAGTCCCCCGGCTCCCATGTCTACGTGATGCTCTACGACATCGACCGGCGTGATCTGCGGCAGCTCGACGTGTGGGAGGGCGCCGACGCAGGCCTCTACACCCGCATCCGCGTGCGCGTTTCCACCCTGGACGGCGACGCGCTTGCCTGGGCGTACGTCCTGGACGCCTACGAAGGCGGGCTGCCGTCCAAACGGTACGTATCGATCATGGCCGACGCGGCGGAGCGAGCCGGTGCTCCGGCCGACTACGTCGCCCAGCTACGCATGCGCCCAACCGCGTAAGAGCGCCCAGCGGCAAGTGCGTGGAGCAAGGAGCGAGGCTGGGGAGCGATGGCGTGAGGGGCCCCGGGCTCGCCCCGTCGCCTACGAGTTGTCGATCGGAGCGGAGCGCAACGCCGGTTCCTGCTGCTGGACAGTCTGCCCACGCGCGGCCAGCTCGTCGCTCAGCAGCCCGAGGATGCGCACGAGGTCGGCCTGATCTTGCGCGGACAGCACATCGAACAGCGTCGAAGCGCGTTCGACGTGTTCGCGACCGACCCTGTCCACGACGCGTTCACCCTTGCTTGTCAGGGTGATGAGCGTCGCCCGGCGATCCCGCGGATGGCGGGCGCGGCGGACCAGGCCTTCGTGCTCAAGGGTGTCGACAAGCCCGGTGATGGCCCGAGCTGTCGTTCCGAGATCATCAACAAGATCACGCATGATGGGCGGATGCGGATGGTGTCGCAAAGCCGACAGCAGCCGCACACCAGCCGGACTCACACCATCGAGACCGACAGTGGCCTGAAGATAGCGCACCCAGGCTGGCCCAAAACGAACAAAAGCATAAAAAACACGCTCGCGCAGAGGGCGCTCCGGTTCACTACTGTGAGCTACATATTGGTTACCCATGAGACAAACCGTTACTGGTTTCACAATCACTGGTGGTACTGTTACCTGCGTCAACATGCGTGAGCACAGATCACCTTAACTAGTGGGGAGACCCCGATGTCGGCGCTCGCACGTTGGTGCCTCCGGCACCGTCGTCTTGTGATCCTTTTCTGGATCATCGCCTTCCTGGTCGGCGGCGCGACAGCCGGCACCACCACCAAACGGCTGACCTTCGACTTCTCCCTGCCCGGCCAGCCCGGCTTCGAGACCTCCCAGAAGATACTCGCGACCTACCACACCGAGGGTCAGGGAGCGCCGGACATCCTGGTGCTGGCCGCGAAGCCCGGCGACAAGGTCGACGACCAACAGGCGGCGGACGTCTTCGCCGCGGTCGAACACGACGTGCCCGGCGTGCGGGTTGTCGGGAAGGCCGCGACCGGCGACAACGTCTTCACCACCGTCGACGGGCGAGCCCAGTTCGCCTACGTCTTCTACCCACCGCAGACCAGCTTCGCGTCCGCGACCCTGGACAAGCTGAAGACGTCAATCGCCGCCCACACACCGGCATCGCTGACCGGGACCGTCACCGGCATAGAGGAACTCCAGACCAACGGCGGCTCCAGCGGTGGGCCGGGGGTACTGGTCGAGACCCTGCTCGCCGGTGTCGGCGCCCTGGCGATCCTCGCGTTCGTCTTCGCCTCCATGCTCGCGCTGGTGCCGCTGCTCGTCGCGGCGGTGTCGATCACGTCGACCTTCCTGATCCTGCTGGGGCTGACCGTCTTCGCGGACGTGTCGTTCCTGGTGCAGTTCCTCGTCTCCCTGATCGGCCTCGGCGTCGCCATCGACTACTCGCTGCTGATCGTCACCCGGTGGCGCGAGGAACGTGCCCACGGCCGGGAGAACCACGACGCGATCGTGGCCTCGATGGAGTCGGCGGGCCACGCCGTGCTGTTCAGCGGTCTCACCGTCGCGATCGGCCTGGTCGCCCTGGTCGTCATCCCGGTGCCCTTCCTGCGCTCCATCGGCTACGGCGGGATGCTCATCCCGGTGGTCAGCGTGGCGGTCACCACCACGCTGCTGCCCGCTCTGCTCGGTGGCATCGGCCCGCGGGTCGACTGGCCGCGGATCCGGCACGAGAACACCGCGAGCCGGTTCTGGACCAGGTGGGCATCGCTGGTCGTGCGCCGCCGCTGGATCGCCGCCGGCGTCGGACTCGCCATCCTTACCGCCCTGATCATTCCGTTCTTCGGGGTCCAGATCGGCACGGCGCAGTCCTCGTCGCTGACGAAGACCGGGCCCGCCTACGAGGCGCTGAAAGTCCTTGAGGACGGCGGTGCGCCGACAGGCATCCTCACCCCGGCCGAGATTCTGGTCGACACGTCGGCGTCCGCCGACGTGGTGCAGCGCGTGCGCGCGGTGGACGGCGTGGCCACCGCGACGGCCCCGACCGGCCCGGCGTCGAACCGGGCCGGCACGTCGATCGTCCTCGCCGTGCCGAACAACGAGACCGCGGGCGGCAGCAGCACCGACCCGATCCGGCGGATGCGGTCCGCCCTGGACAACGTGCCCGGGTTCATCGGTCTGACCGGGATAGGCGCCCTGCAGCTGGACTACATCCATGCTGTCTACGGGGCGTTCCCGCTGGCGCTCGGCCTGATAGTCCTGATCACCTACATCCTGCTCGTACGTGCTTTCCGTTCGCTCCTGCTGCCGCTCAAGGCGGTGTTGTTCAACCTCATATCGCTGGGGGCGACGGGCGGCGCCGTGGTGCTCTTCTGGCAGCACGGGTACGGCTCGGAGGCGATCTACGGCATCAAGGCCACCGGCTCCGTCACCTTCTGGCTGCCTCTGATGATCTTCGCCTTCCTGTTCGGCCTGTCCATGGACTACGAGGTGTTCATCCTCGCCCGCATCCGGGAGGAGTACGACGCCAGTGGTGACACCAACGCCGCCGTCATCGAAGGAGTCGGCCGTACCGGGCGGCTTGTGACCTCGGCCGCGCTGATCCTCTTCCTGTCGTTCCTGTCGCTGTCAAGCGGACCGCAGACCGACATCAAACTGTTCGCGACGGCGCTCGGCTTCGGCATCCTGCTGGACGCCACCGTTGTCCGGATGCTGCTGGTGCCGGCGCTGGTGTCGCTGTTCGGCGCGTGGAACTGGTACCTGCCGGACTGGATGGCGAAACTGCTGCGGGTGCGCGAGTCCCACGCCCACAGCGGTTCGAGTATTCCGGCCGCCGCGAGCCCACAGCCAGGCCGAGGTGCCGAGGTGCCGAGTTCCCGATAAGCCGATAAGCCATGTGTCCCGGGTTGGGTTGATTGTTGCTGGGCGGCCCAGCCCGGGATCTTGTTCTGGTAGATCAGCACGCTGGTTTCGTCAGCACGACGCGCTGGCCCGCTCCAGCCCACGCAGAGCGGACGCGGCAAGGAACCGGACGCCCGTCCCGATCGCGGCCTCGTCCACGTCGAAGGTGCCCTGATGCAGGTCGTAGGTGTGCCCGCCGGGGGAACGGGTACCAAGACGAGCAAGCGCGCCGGGGACATGGTCGAGGTACCAGGCGAAGTCCTCACCACCGAGGGACTGCATGATCGGTATCTCCGCGCCTGGCGCAAGCACGCGCTGTAGCGCTGTCCGGAACACCTCGATGATTTCGGCACTGTTCACCACCGGAGGTACCCCGCGCCGGTAATCGAGGGCGAGGCTCGCCCCGTAAGGGGCGACGATCTGTTCGGCGAGCCGGCGCACGAGCGTGGGCACGTCCTCCCAGGTGTCCCGGGACAGCGTGCGAACCGTCCCGGCGATACTGCCCGCCCGCGGGATCGCGTTGGCCACAGTGCCAGCCTCGATGTGCCCCCACACCAGCGACAGTGAAGAGCGTGGATCCACCAGGCGGGACAACGCCGCGGGCAGTTCCACCGCCAGCCTGGACAACGCGTAGATCAGGTCAACCGTGTTCTGCGGACGTGACGTGTGACCGCCAGGGCCGCCGAGGGTGATCCTGACCGAGTCGGCGGCCGAGGTGACAGGACCAACGCGCAGGCCGATGCTCCCGACGTCCAGGGACGGGTCGCAGTGCACCGTCATGGCGGCGGACACCGGCTTGAGCACACCGGCGTCGATCACGTCCAGCGCACCGCCCGGCATGGTCTCCTCGGCCGGCTGGAACACGAGCCGGACCGTTCCCGTGAGCGGACTGACACGGGCGAACTCGGCGAGCGCCAGCCCCGCCCCCAGCACGACAGCCGTGTGGACGTCGTGGCCGCAGGCATGGCAGACACCGGGAACGGTCGAACGGTAGGGCACCTCTTTCACGTCCAGCAGCGGTAGCGCATCGATGTCGGCACGCACCATGACCATGGGTACGTCAGGCCGGTCCAGGCTGGCGGCCGGCCCCGCGGCGTCGGCCGTGGCCGTGGCCGTGGCCGTGGCCGTGGACGCCGCATCCCGACAGACCGGGCCGATGTCACACCACAGGCCTGTCCCAGCCGGCAGCAGGTGCGGAGTCAACCCGGCAGCTGACAGCCGAGCCGCGATCGCGCGAGTTGTCCGATGTTCCTGTCTACCCAGTTCCGGATGGGCATGAAGGTCACGCCTGAACGCGACAAGCTCGCCTTCATGCTGATTCAGCCAGGCGGCGACCGCGTCAGCCGCGCTCGCTGTCATGCCGGCCGCCCGGACTGCGCCCACTGCCCACACGCATATCGTGCGCCCGCCCGAAAGACCTGATCAGGGCGGATATTCCTGTACAGCAAGGGCCTGGCCCCACCTCTCCACCAGCGCCGGCCCGGATTCACGGCACGGGCCGGCGAAACTCCATCTCCTGAAGCAGGGTATCCACCACGGCGGTCAGATCCCCATCAGCCCGCCTCGCCGCCGTCCGCTGTCGCTCGCTGCTCGAACCGACATCCACAATGTGCAGGACGTCAGCCAGTTCGCCAGGACACGCCAGCCGGCGCGCCACCGGCAGGAGATCCTCCACCAGGTCAACGAGGTCGTCGCGGACGCTGCGCGTCGTACCTCGCTCATCCACCATGATCTCGGCGTCAAGGCCATAGCGGGCCGCCCGCCATTTGTTCTCCTGGACAACCCATCGATGTGGTGTCGGCAACGTGTAGCCCCGGTCGAGCTGAACGTTCATCCGGTCGACAAGACACTGCGTCAGAGCGGCGACCGCCCCGACCTCCAGCAGTGTCGGCAAGCCGTCACAGACACGCAGCTCCACCGTGCCGAAGTTCGGGTGGGGACGGACATCCCACCACACCTCGCGGATGCTCTCGGCCGCGCCAGCCGACGCCATCGTGCCCATGAACCGCTCGAACTGCCCCCAGTCGGAAAGCAGCTGTGGCAGACCCGCTGTGGGCAGGAGCTCGAACAATTTCGAACGCGTCGATGCCAGTCCCGTGTCCGCGCCCAGCCAGAACGGTGAGGATGCGGACAGCGCGAGAAAGTGTGGGATATAGGCGGCGAGCGCGTTCACGATGGGGATCGCCTTTTCCGGTGAACGGACCCCGACGTGCACATGCACGCCGAAGACCAGCAAACGCCGCACGACCCACTGCATACGGTCCACCAGCGAGAAGTAGCGGGGGTCGGGACTGAGCCGCTGCGTGTCATAGTGGGTGAGCGGATGGGTCCCGCTGCACGTCAGCGCGAGCCCCCGCGATTCGGCCAGATCTTCCAGGAAACAGACGGTTGCCAGGAGGTCGCTGGTGGCCTCGGACACCGTGTCACAGATACCGGTAACGACCTCGATGGTCGACTCGAACAGCTCGTACTTGGCCCGTGGCTCGGCATCCCGGCCAATTTTGTTCTGGTACTCGTCGAGAATGCTGGTCGCCGCCCCGCGAAGGTGACGGGTGTCGCGGTCGACCAGCTGCAACTCCCACTCGATGCCGAGACTGGACGTCGGCGACGACGAGAACGGTATCCGCATTCCCTGGCCTCCCGCTGCATCCGGCTGCCGCGTCCCGTCCCCGAACCGCGCTCCCCGCCCGCCGGGCCTGCACCAGCCGACACCGTGACTGAGACGGATGCGTCGGTCATACCCGCGGGGCAACGCGCAACGCCCAACGCGCGAGACTGCCGACAAGGCACGCAAAAAGATCAACTCGGTGCACACTTCTCGCGCTGCCGGAGAGCCGCGGGACGCTGGAACAGGACGCGCTAACCGAGTAACCGTAAGTCCCAGCGCCACGGTCCGGAGGCTTTCGCCATGAATCGTGCGCATAATTTGCGCACGGCGCGCCTACGCCGAGGGCAGTACCCGGATGCCCAGCTCACGCAGTTGGCGCGGCTCGATCTCGGTGGGGGCACCCGTCATCGGATCAAGACCGGACTGGGTCTTCGGGAAGGCGATGACCTCGCGGATGTTGTCCTCACCCGCCAGGATCGCCACCAGCCGGTCGATTCCCACGGCGAACCCGCCGTGGGGCGGCGCGCCGAAGGAGAACGGCGTGAGGAAGAAGCCGAAGCGGCGGTCAGCCTCGGCCGCGGAGATCCCGAGCGCGGCAAAGATCCGCTGTTGCAGCTCGGGCTCATGGATCCGGATCGAGCCCGAGCCCAGCTCCCAGCCATTGAGGACCAAGTCGTAGGCGCGGCTGCGCACTGCCAGCGGCTCTGTTTCGATCTTGTCGACATCATCGGGATGCGGGCGGGTGAACGGATGATGGCCGGGCTTGGGACGTCCGGTCTGCGCGTCGATCCCCACGAACAGCGGGAAGTCGACGACCCAGACATAGCGGAACCCGCCCTCGCCGACGGCCGGGCGCCCGAGATCGTTGCGCAGCTGGCCGAGCACCTCACACACTATCGCCCACTCGTCCGCGACGAGCAGGAGAAGATCACCGGTCTCACCGCCGGTCGCCTTCACGATCCCGGCGAGCTCGGCGGCGGACAGGAACTTCGCCACCGGGGACTCCAGCGTCCCGTCCGCGCCGACCCGCATCCACACCAGGCCCTTGGCCCCGAGCTTCTTGGCCCGCTCGGTCAGGGCGTCCAACGCCTTGCGGTTGTGCGTGGCCGAACCGCCGGGTACGCGGATGCCCTTCACCGCGGGTGCCCCGGCGAACGCCTGGAACCCGCTCGCCGTGAAGATCCCGGTCAGCTCCACAAGTTCCATGCCGAAACGCAGATCGGGTTTGTCCACCCCGAACCGGTCCATGGCGTCGTGCCAGGTGATCCGCTCGATCGGCGGCTGCGCGGCGCCGGTGACCGCCTCGGTCGCGGCCAGCACCGCGGCTGAGATCACCTCCAGCACGTCATCCTGGTCGACGAAGCTCATCTCCAGGTCAAGCTGGGTGAACTCGTACTGCCTGTCGGCCCGCAGGTCCTCGTCGCGCAGGCACCGGGCGAACTGGAAGTACCGGTCGGTGCCGCCGACCATCAGCAGCTGCTTGAACAGCTGCGGGGACTGCGGCAGCGCGTAGAAGCTCCCCGGCGTCTGCCGGGACGGCACCACGAACTCCCGGGCGCCTTCTGGCGTGGACGGCATCAACAACGGCGTCTCGACCTCGACGAAGTCGCGTGGTGCCAGCGCGGAACGCAGCGCGGCCAGTACCGCCGAACGGGTCCGCAGGTTGCGCTGCATGCGTTCACGGCGCAGGTCAAGATAACGATAGGCGAGCCGGGTCGACTCGTCGACCGAGCCGGCACGGTCATCGATCGGGAACGGCGGCGGTGCCGCCGGGGCAAGCACCGTGACCGCGCAGTCGCGCAGCTCGACCTCGCCGGTACCGAGGTTCGGGTTGACCGTCCCCTCAGGCCGGGCGGTCACCGTGCCAGTGATGCGCAGGACGTACTCCGAGCGGGCATCGACGGACCCGTCCACCACGCACTGCACCTGGCCGGAGTGGTCCCGGAGATCGACGAACATCAACGACTGGCCGTGCTGGCGGCGGTGAGCCACCCAGCCGCACACCGTGACCGTCTCACCGATGTGCCCCGTGCGCAGCGCACCGCACAGGTGTGACCGCATCGCCGTCTTCATCGACCCGTCCGTCCCGCTTCCCTCGGCCCGTTCCCTCGGCCCGCGTCCCACATCGCGGGACGTGCCTGACCCGACCGACCTTACCGGCCGGGATCGCGGTGACCGATCGGATATTGCCGCGCGCCCGGCGTCACCCGATCCGGATCCGGCCTAACGAGGGCGGCGCAGGGCACGGATGAAACGGGAGAGCTCGGAGCGCAGGCTGGCCGGCACCCGCAGCACCTGCCGGCCGGCCGGGGTCGTCAGGTCCACCATGATCAGATCTCCGTGCTTACGCCCCTGGGACGCCGAGAGCACCCGCCGGTCGAAGGCGACATCGAAGTAGTCGCCTTCGCGCGGGAAGGGCGCGACGACCAGCAGCCGCCGGGTGGTGAGCAGGATCCAGCGGGACGTCCCCAGGCGGTGGCCGATAAACCGCTCGGCCCGCGCCGTCAGCACCCCCGGGCCGGATGGGGCGGTGAGCCGGCCGCGCAGCACGACCTCGGTGAACTCCCCCGGCTCCAGCGGAACCTCCGGCGGCCCGACCGCCCGCACCGGTCTCAGACGCATGCCTCCCAGCCTCCCACCGAACCGGTCGAAAGGTGCGCAATCATGCTCTCCGCACGCCCGGGGACCCGATGCCGCGCACCGGAGCGTCCCGCGCGGGGCCGCCCGGTCATAGCTCGGCGCCAGTGATACTTACCTACCACTGGCGCGTCCTTGTGATACCAAACAGCCCTGTAGGTATCACAAGGACGCCGGGACGGTAGGTCAGTACCAGTGCGACGCGACTCCTTCGCTCCTGAGCAGTCGGGCTACATTGTCCGGGCCGAACGCGACTACCTCGCCTTCCTCCCGCCACCGTTGCCGCCCGCGCTCGACTTCGACCGGCCCCTGATCGGCCTGCTCTCCGAGGCCGACCGCGCGCTGGGCGAACTTGCCGGCGCCGGCCGGACGTTGCCGAACCCACGGCTGCTGGCCCGCGCCCTCGTCCGCCGGGAAGCCGTGCTGTCCAGCCGGATCGAGGGCACCCAGGCGTCCGTGTCGGATCTGGTCCTGTTCGAGGCGGACCGACCGACCCACGATGAAGACGACGACGTCCGGGAGGTGTTCAACTACGTGACAGCGGTCGAACACGTCCTCGACCCGAACCGCCGGCTCCCCCTGAGCGTGTCGCTGCTACGGGAGGCACATGCCGTCCTGCTGAGCGGCGTCCGCGGCAACTACGCCACTCCTGGTGACGTTCGGCGAAGCCAGAACTGGATCGGGCCGCCCGGTTGCACCCTCGACGACGCAACCTACGTTCCGCCGCCCCCCGAGCGGTTGTGGGAATGCCTGGACTCGTTCGAGAAACATCTGCATGCTGACCACGACCTGCCACCGCTCATCACAATTGCGTGCACGCACTACCAGTTCGAGGCGATCCACCCGTTTCTCGACGGCAACGGCCGCGTCGGCAGGCTCCTCGTCGTCCTGCTGTTGGCCGAATGGGGGCTGCTGAACGCCCCGCTGCTGGACATCTCGGCCTGGATCGAACCGCGGCGCGATGAGTACTATGCCCGCCTGCTGCGGGTCTCCACCCATGGAGACTGGCCCGGCTGGGTGGGTTTCTTCCTTCGGGGTGTCGCCGAACAGGCCCGGGATGCAGTGCGGCGTTCCGCCACACTGCAGGCTCTGCGGGACGACTACCGCGCCCGGGTCGGTACCGCACGCTCGTCCGCGCTGTTGGCGGTACTGGTGGACGCCCTGTTCGAGATCCCGGCGCTGACCGTCAGCCGGGCTCGGCGCATCCTCGACGTGACGCACCGCTCCGCCAGCCTGAACGTCGCGAAACTGGTGGAAGCCGAAATCCTCACGGAGCTGCCCGGCCGTACCCGCAACCGTCTGTTCGTCGCGAACGGCATCCTCCAGGCGATCGATGGTCGCCCGGCCTCGTCCCCACAGCCCACGATGATCGAGTGATACTTACCTACCACTGGCGCGTCCTTGTGATACCAAACAGCCCTGTAGGTATCACAAGGACGCCGGGATGAGCCCCGGACCCCCGGCCGTCAGGGTTTCCCCGCGCCCACAACCGCCGGGATGCGGGGGGAAACCTGGCAAGGCCGAGGAGCCGCCGCATGCCCGGAGGGCCCGCAAGGCGACGAGAAACACCGCCAGGGTTTTCCCCCGCGCCCGGCGGGGCTAGAAGGCGTCGGCGGGGCGGTACACCCCCCAGACCGCCCGCAGGGCGTGGCAGGCCTCTCCGACGGTGGCGCGAGCGCGCAGGGCCTCCTTGAGCGGGTAAAGGACGTTCTCCGTTCCCTGCGCGGCGGCTTTCAGCGCGTCCAGACAGCGCGTCACCTCAGCGTTGTCGCGGTCGGCACGCAGTCTGGCCAGCCGGGCGGACTGGTCTGCCTCGATCGCCGGATCCACCCGCAGCGGCTCGTAGTGTTCTTCCTGCTCGGCACGGAACCGGTTGACGCCGACCACGGTGCGGGAGCCGTCCTCGATGCCCTTCATGACCGCGTACGCGGAGTTCTCGATCTCGCTCTTCTGGTAGCCCTGCTCGATCGCGGCGACCGCTCCCCCGCGCTTTTCGACCTGCTCCATCAGTTCACGGGCGGCGTTCTCGACCTCGTCGGTCAGCGCCTCGACCGCGTAGGAGCCGGCGAACGGGTCGACCGTAGCGGTGATGTCCGTCTCATAGGCGAGGACCTGCTGGGTGCGCAGCGCCAGCGTCGCGGCCTTGACCGTGGGCAGGGCGATGGCCTCGTCGTAGGAGTTCGTGTGCAGGCTCTGGGTACCGCCCAGTACGGCCGCGAGGCCCTGCACCGCGACCCGGACGAGGTTGACCTCGGGCTGCTGCGCGGTGAGCTGGACGCCAGCGGTCTGGGTGTGGAACCGCAACATCATCGACTTGGGGCTGGTCGCGCCGAAGGTGTTCTTCATCACGTCCGCCCAGATGCGCCGGGCGGCGCGGAACTTCGCCACCTCTTCCAGCAGGGTCGTGCGGGAGACGAAGAAGAACGACAGCCGCGGGGCGAACTCGTCGACCGCGAGCCCGGCCTCGATCGCCGCCCGGACGTAGGCGATGCCGTCGGCGAGGGTGAACGCGATCTCCTGCGCGGGGGTCGCCCCGGCCTCGGCCATGTGATAACCGGAAATCGAGATCGTGTTCCATTTGGGAATCTCGTTGCGGCAGTAGGCAAAGGTATCCGACACCAGCCGCAACGACGGTGCCGGCGGATAGATGTAGGTGCCGCGCGCTATGTATTCCTTGAGGACGTCATTCTGGATTGTCCCGGTAATCTTCGAACCGGGGACGCCCTGCTCCTCGGCGACGAGCTGGTACAGCAGCAGCAGTACCGACGCGGGCGCGTTGATCGTCATGGACGTGGAGACCTTGTCCAGCGGGATACCGGCGAAGAGCACCCGCATGTCCTCGATCGAGTCGATCGCCACACCGACCTTCCCGACCTCGCCATGCGCGATCGGCTCGTCGGAGTCGAAGCCCATCTGGGTGGGCAGATCGAAGGCGACGGAAAGCCCGCCGGTGCCAGCGGCGACAAGCGAGTGGTAGCGCTCGTTGGATTCCCTGGCGGTGCCGAAGCCCGCATACTGCCGCATCGTCCACGGCTTGCCGGTATACATGGTCGGGTAGACGCCCCGCGTGAACGGGTACTCACCGGGGGCGCCGAGACGCGCCGGTAGATCCCCAGAAAAATCAGACGCGCCGTATACCGGCTTGATCGGTTGACCGGACTCCGACAGACGCTCGCTCATGGCCAGATGGTATGGAAAGCCGGCCCCCAGGCGCGCGCCCCACGGCCGCCACGCGCGCCGCTCCCACGGCACACCGATCAGCCCACCGAGCGGCACCTCACTCAGCACGGCAAATCATAGCGAACAGCGTTCATGGCAATGAATCGGACTATTAGTACCACATACACATGAAAGCGGACAAAAAAACATTTTTCAAAGTTCTTCATGACGATACGCAACGACTACAGTCGGCGTATGTGCCCCACCATCCCCGTGCCGAACACACGGCCGCCCGATGCCGCGGCCGCGGCCGCGCGCCTGGCGGAGATCACTGGAATCAAGCGTCATGACGTCGCCGTGGTTCTCGGCTCCGGGTGGCTGCCCGCGGCAGACGTGCTGGCCGCGGCCGGAACCGTGACCGGCGAGACAGCTGTCACCGAGCTCGGTGGCTTCCCGCCGCCACGGGCCCCCGGCCACAGTGGCCGGGTCCGTTCGGTCACCCTCGGCGGACGTCACCTGCTGCTTTTCCTGGGGCGGATCCACGCCTACGAGGGCCACGGCATGTCCGTAACCACCCATGGCGTCCGGACGGCCTGCGCGGCCGGCGTGAGCACGATCGTGCTCACAAACGCCTCGGGCGGGCTCCGGGAGGACTACAGCGTCGGCCAGCCCGTACTGATCGCCGACCACATCAACCTCACCGGACGCAGCCCCCTGGTTGGCCCCCGGTTCGTCGATCTTACCGACGCCTACGCTCCGCACTTGCGCGACCTGGCCCGTACCGTCGACCCCACGCTCACCGAAGGGGTGTATGCCGGGTTGCCCGGCCCGCATTTCGAGACCCCGGCCGAGATCCGGATGCTACGGACGCTCGGCGCGGACCTGGTCGGCATGTCGACCGTCCACGAAACGATCGCGGCACGGGCTGAGGGCGCCGATGTGCTGGCGCTGTCCCTGGTGACCAACCTCGCCGCGGGGATGACCGGCGGGCCGCTCAGCCATCTTGATGTGCTGGCCGCCGGCACCGCCGCCGCCGAGCGGGTGGGTTCCCTGCTCGCGGCGGTCATCACGAGGCTCTGAACGGCCCGGCGACCGTGCTCGGCCGGCTCGACGAGCTCGTCCGCCGGTTCGGCCTGTACGCCACCGCTGATATCGGCCAATGCGCACCATGCCGGTCAGACCTCGCCGGAATACCGATCAGACCGCACCGAACTGACGATCACCAGCGTCCCCGAGACCGGGGACGATGAAGGCGTCGTCGTTTAGCCGCTCATCGATGCTCGCGGTCACCACCCGCGCGTCGAGACCGCTCGCGTCCAGCGCGGCAAGGCCCTCGGGAGCCACCAGCGCGCAGACGAGAATCATGCCGGTGGCGCCGCGGTCGGCCAACAGCCGCAGGCAGTGCAGCGCTGACCCGCCAGTGGCGAGCATCGGGTCCAGCAACAGCACCGGGTATCCGGCCAGGTTCTCCGGCAGCGACTCCAGGTAGGCATGCGGCTGGAAGGTCTTCTCGTCCCGGGCGAGACCGATGAACCCCGTCTGCGCCTCGGGCAGCAGGCCGAGCGCGGCCTCCAGCATGCCCAGACCCGCCCGCAGCACCGGTATGACGATCGGCGCCGTGGCAAGCGTGCCACCGCCGGTGGAGGCGAGCGGGGTGGCAACCGTGTACCCGACGGTCATCAGCTCCCGGGCAGCCTCGTAGATCAACATCGTTGCGAGTTCCCGCAGCGCCGCCCGGAACACCGGCGGTTCGGTGCTCCTGTCACGCAACACCGTCAACCGCGCCGTCACCAGTGGATGTTCGACAACGTCGACGCGCACGATCCGTTCACCTCCCGCACAGTGCTATGGCCCCCGCTCGCATCCGCCCGCAATGATGGAACGCATGACCAGCATCCCCTCCGGAGCGAGCCGGCCAGCCGGATCCCGCGGATCCGGCGGATCCACGCCTGGTTCCCTGCTGCCGCATCAAGGCAAGCGGCGGCATCCGCACCGCTGACCAGGGACTCGCGCTCGTCGAGGCCGGCGCCACCAGGCTCGGCATGTCCGCCACCCGGGACGTTCCCGCCGCCGTCTCCGAATAGCCGCCGCCCGCGTGACCCAGCCCGTCAGGTGTCCAGCCCGGCTTTCAGGTGTCCTGGCCGAGTTTTTCAGGTGCCCTGGCCGCGTCTGCGGGTTGACATCGCCTTGTTGGCCACGCTGAGAAACTTCTCGTTCGCCGCGGTCAGCTCCGCCGACTCCGTGCTGGCCTGGGTCACCCAGGCGTCGTAGGTGTCGCCGGCCCGATAGCCTCGCAGCACGTCTGTCAGCCGCTGCATACTCTCGATGGCCTCGTCAAAGTGCCGCGCGACGGCCGAGGCCGGGCCGAACCTGACGCACAGCCGTCCATAGGCCGTGCGGGCCGCCTCGTTCGCCTCATTGCGGCACCGAAGATAGTCCCTTGCCTCATCGTCGTTATCCATAATTCCCCGGGACCACAGGCTGATACAATACGTGGTGGTCCGCTGGGATCTCGTCAACTGCTCAGCCGCGAAATCGAGTGTGTCACGGCATTCCTTTCCGATGGCGAGCCGATGCGACCGCCGCGACTCCAGCCGGCCCGCCAACGCCATGATTCCCGGAGCGCCTATGCCGGTGACGACAACGCTGACAATCGCAAGTACCGCTACGTCCGACATGATCGGCTATGGTAGCGGAACGGACTGAGCCGCCAGCGGTACACGATCGAGCGGAAACCGGCCTGATCCGGGTCCACGTCCGCGGGCCCAGCTGGTACCAGCGCCGGAGCAGCCTGTCCGCTACCTGTTCACGCAGGCAGCAAGATGATCGTTAACCAGGCCACACGCCTGCATCAGGGCATAGCCTGTCGTCGGGCCGACAAAGGTGATGCCACGGGCTTTCAGCGCCTTGGCCAGCGCTACCGACTCGGGCGTGGACGTGGGCAGATCGGCGATCACCACCGGTACCGCCGCGACCGCGGGACGAAATGACCAGACCAGTTCACCTAATGGCATGCCCAGCGCCAGGACCGCGTTGGCATTGGCAATCGTCGCGAGAATCTTCCGTCGGTTGCGGATGATTCCTGTGTCCCCCGCCAGCCGTTCGACATCGGCCGGGCCGAAAGCGGCGACAACCGCCGGGTCAAATCCCGCGAACGCCCTGCGGAAAGCCTCCCGCCTGCGCAGGACGGTCAGCCAGGAAAGGCCCGACTGGAATGCTTCGAGGCTGAGGCGCTCAAAGAGACCGACGGTGTCGTGGACCGGTTTCCCCCATTCCTCGTCATGGTAGGCGATGTACTCGGGCGTGGACAGCGCCCAGGGGCAGCGCGGACAGCCGTCCGGCCCGGCCGCGACACCGGTAAGCACACGGCCGCGGCGCCCAGCGGCTGTGGCAGCGGCTGTGGCCGGCACAGCACCGGCCGGCACAGCACCGGCATCAGCCGATCGGCTACCCACCGGAGCACAACCGCTCGAAGCCGGGCTTGATCACATTGTTGATGATGGCGAGACGCTGATCAAAGGGGATGAAGGCCGATTTCATCGCGTTGACCGTCAGCCATGACAGGTCCGGCCAGCCGTAGCCGAAGGTGTCGACCAGCCTGGCGAACTCGCTCGACAGCGTCACCCCGCTCATCAACCGGTTGTCGGTGTTGACCGTCACCCGGAAGTGGAGCCTGCGCAGCAGACCGATGGGGTGCTCGGCGATACTAGCGCACGCTCCCGTGTCGACATTGGACGTAGGGCACATCTCCAGCGGCACCCGGACGTCACGGACGTAGTTGGCAAGCCGTCCGAGGGTAATGTCGCCATCCGGCTTGACGGTGATATCATCCATGATCCGAACACCGTGACCGAGGCGGTCGGCGTTGCACCACTGCAGCGCCTCCCAGATCGAGGGCAGCCCGAACGCCTCACCGGCGTGGATCGTGTAGTGCCCGTTAGCCCGCTGCATGTACTGGAAGGCATCCAGATGGCGGGTGGGCGGGAAGCCGGCCTCCGCGCCGGCGATGTCGAAACCGACGACGCCCCGGTCCCGCCATCGGACCGCGGCTTCAGCGATCTCCAGCGATCGCGCCGCGTGGCGCATGGCGGTGACCAGCGCGCGGATCGTCAGCCCGGTCCCCTCCGAGCCGGCGCGCAGGCCGTCCAGGACCGCCTCGATCACCGCGTCGAGCGCAAGCCCACGCTCGACGTGCAGCTCCGGAGCAAACCGGATCTCAGCGTAGACGACGCCGTCGGCGGCGAGGTCTTCGGCGCACTCACGAGCCACCCGAGCGAGCGCGTCCGCGGTCTGCATGACCCCGACGGTATGGCTGAACGTCTCCAGATAGCGCACGAGTGATCCGCTGTGGGCGCCGCCACGAAACCAGGTCGCGAGCTTGTCCACCGCCAGGGTAGGCAGTGCGCCGTAACCGGCCGCGTCGGCGAGCTCGACGATGGTCGCGGGACGGAGCCCGCCGTCGAGATGGTCATGCAGCAGCACCTTGGGTGCCCGGCGGATGGCGTTCAAGGAGGGTGGCGGGGCGGGCACGTTCATCGCCCGACCGTACGGCAGGCGTGCGACGGCGGCCTGACCGCCACCGCGCGCCACCCGCTCCACCCACCCTGACCAGGCTCCCCGCTTCCCGCGCCACCCCCACGGATGGGCGCATGTCCTACCGGTGGACGCGGGCCCCGCCGTCCATCCGCGCAGGAACGGATCAACTAGCCCACAGCGCCGTCGGGCAGCCGGCCACCGTCTCGTTTCGCCCTGATGAGATCGATGACATGGAACGTCATGGCCACCGTCCGTTGCGCGGCGGTCCGCCGGGCCCGCCGGGCGGCAGGTCGGCGGGCCCGAACGCTTCCGGCAAAAGATCGTGAAGTGAACGCGGACCCCCGGCCAGAGCTATCTGGAGATCCGGGCCCCCATGTTCGTACAGAAGTTGGCGACACCGCCCGCAGGGTGCGAGCGGGACACCCGCGGCATCCACACAGGCGACCGCGACAAGCCGTCCACCCCCCGAGGAACACAGCGCTCCGACAAGGCTGCATTCAGCGCAGAGAGTAAGCCCGAAGGAGGCGTTCTCCACGTTGCACCCAACGACCAGACGGCCGTCGTCGACCACGGCGGCGGCCCCGACGCGCAGGCGAGAGTACGGGGCGTACGCGCGGGCCGCGACCCGCATCGCCGCGCCCCGAAGGCGCTCCCAGTCGACAACGCCCGCCGCCGGCAGGGGTCCGCCGCCGCTCGGCTCGACCATATGGACGCCTCTCCGTAGCCGCTCACAGCCGGTACCCGTTGCTCGTATGCCGCTGATCATAATCGGGATACTGACGCGGGCCCGGACGAACGGGCAGGCAACAGGCAGCCCGTCGGCTTGAGCGACGATCCTGGCCCGGTTAGGCAAGGATGTGACTCAGCGCAGGGCGGCTTCAACGCGCGCCGCACCCGTCCGGCGCGGTGGGGCGCGGTGCACCACGACGATTTCCCGCTGGCAGCCGGTGGAGGACTGAATGGAAAAGCGGTCCGCCGAGCTGGCCGCGCCCGGGACCGGGCACACCGTTGCGTCATCGACCGGCGCTCAGCGCACGCCCGCCACGCCGCGACGGGAATCACCGCCCACCGGGACCACCGACGGCGTGTCGCGCCCCGGACCGGCGGCTGTGCGGTCGTGGTTCCCTCGGGCCGCTGACGGCTCGGCGCGGCCGGGGTGGCGGCAACGCATGGGAGGGCGGCTGCCAGTTGCCGCAAGCTATCTTCTGCTGGCCTTCGGGCTCACCGGCAGGGTCTGGTCCGAGCCCACCCGGAACATAATCGCGGGTAATCCGAACGACACCGGTCTGTACTGTTGGTGGCTCGCGCATACCGCGCACGCGGTCACCAGCCTGTCGAACCCGTTCATCACGCACCTGGCAAACGCGCCGGAGGGAATAAACGCGCTCTGGAACACATCCGTCCTGGCGCCCGGCCTGCTACTGACTCCGCTGACCATCGCCGCCGGCCCGGTGGCATCCTACAACGTGCTGATCGTGCTGGCCTTCTCGCTGTCAGCCCTGGGCGCCCAGCTATTCGCGCGCAAGCTCGGCGTGGGGGCGGTGGCAGCCTACGTGGGTGGCTACGTGTACGGTTTTTCCCCGGCGCTGGTAGCGGCCGGCACCGGCCATCTGAGCCTGGTTTTCGCACCGGCCATCCCGCTGCTGCTCTGCCTGATCACCGATGTCATCCAGCGGACGGGACGCCCGTTGCGAAAAGGCATCCTGCTGGGCACGGGCGCTGGCCTGCAACTGTTGACCGGCGAAGAGGTGTTGTTCATAACCGCGGTGACGGCTATACTCGGGCTCACCTTTCTGATGTTGAGCCGGCCAGGATTCTACCGCCACTCCGGTGACTCCGTGCGCATTTTTCTGATTGCTTTACCATCTTTTCTCGTACTGACTTCCATCCCTTTGGGAATTCAGTTTCTTGGTTCTCCGCGAAGCCACGGAAGCCCGTTTCTCACTAATTTCTACAAGAGCGATCTGACGGGTCTCTACGTTCCTTCGTCACGGCAGTTACTGGCATCGGCCACGCAGGTCAGACGGGCCGCGTCCTTTCAGGGCGGCGCACCGGAGTACATGAGCTACCTCGGCTGGCCCCTGCTTATCCTCTGTCTTTCCGCAACCGTCCTCGGCTTCCGTGACCTCAGACTACGCATAGCCGGGCTCACCGGCCTGGCCCTCGCGGTCCTGACGCTGGGCAGCACGCTGCTCGTCAATGGCGTCGAGACTGGCCTGCTATTACCGTGGAACCTGGTCGCCCGTATTCCGGTCTTCGACGCCGCGCTACCCGACAGGTTTGCTCTCGGCACCGCGCTGATGGCGGGGCTCATCCTCGCCATCGTGCTGGATCTCCTGCCTTCCCGGCTCGGCTCCGGCGGCCCGGCCACAGCGGTCGTAGTCACCGCGGTATGCGTCCTGCCGCTGGTCCCACGGCCATACTCCGTCGAACGGTCGCCTGATGTTCCCTCGTTCTTCACCACCAACGCGCTCAAGGTTCTCCCCGCGAATTCGACCGTGCTGCTGCTGCCGTACCCGAGCGGGGTCCAGACCGCACCGCTTTTCTGGCAGACCGCGGCCCGTTTCCACTTCTCGATGCCCGGCGGCTATTTCATCGGCCCGGGTGACGACGGGCAGGCCTACATGGGTGGGCGAAGGCCGACCGCGACGGCACAACTATTGACCGACATCGGGTGGGGCCGGTCCGCGGGAGCCCCGGCTCTGACCCCAGCAAAGATCACACAGGCATGGGATGACTTCATCCGCCTCGGGGTGCGTGCTGTCGTACTCGGCCCGGCCCAGCATGCGCCGGAACTTCGCGACACGGTGACGTTTCTGGTGGGACGGCAACCGCGGTTCACAGCTGGCGTGTACGTCTGGCTGTTGCCGTGACACCAGCACCCGGGGCTCGTGCCCGCGGCTCGCGAACCGACCAGGTCATGGGCCCGGAACCGCCAGCGCCGGTATGGCCTGACGGACATGTGACGGCGCAACGGCCTGCGCCCTCAACGGCCCCGGGCCGTTCGGCGGGAACCGGGCGTCAGCCCACACTCTGGTGTGTGATGAAGTGGACCAAGCGATGACCACACGGACTTTGCGGCCACACGCACGGAAACCGAGGGCCACCGGCGCCGCGCTTCACCGATACAGCGCGGTACCCGCAAAGTCTGGCTTGGTCCGCGACGATGGGAACGAGGAGGTGAAACGGACGGATGTCGCTCGACCGCGATACGACGCCCGAGGCTGGCCATGCCTCGCGTCCGCCCCACCTCATCGGTGGTCGCTACCGGCTCGGCGATGAGCTCGGCCGTGGCGGCTTCGGGGTGGTCTATGCGGCCACGGACGAGCTGCTGCGGCGCGAGGTCGCCGTCAAGGAGATCCGCCTTCCGCCGTCGATCTCCGCGGATGAGCGGGCGGTCCTGCGCACGAGGGTACTTCGCGAAGCGCGTTCGGCCGGCCGCCTGCACCATCCGGGCCTCGTCTCGGTCTTCGACGTGCTTGATGCCGACGACTGCCCGTGGATCGTGATGGAGCTGGTGGACGGCCCGTCGCTGGCGGACATCATCCGTGAGTCCGGGCCGTTGCCCCGGGAACGGGTCGCCCGGATCGGCATCAGCCTCGGCTACGCCCTTGAGGCCGCGCACCGCAGCGGAATCGTCCATCGCGATGTGAAGCCCGCCAACGTACTGATCAGCGCTGACGGGCGGGCCCGGCTGACCGACTTCGGCATCGCGCTGTCCGCCGGAGACCCGACGCTGACTCGGACCGGCGTTCTTCTCGGCTCGCCCTCCTACATAGCTCCGGAGCGGGCTCGCGGCGGAACGGGCGGACCCGGCAGCGACATCTGGGCGCTCGGCGCGACGCTTTTCACCGCTGTGGAGGGCGGGCCGCCGTACGAGTCCGACAGCGCCATCGCGACGCTGACCGCAATCGTCGACGGACGGCGCCAGCCGTTCCGGCTCGCCGGTGCCCTTGCGCCGATCATCGACGACCTCATGGCGGCGAAGCCATCCGCACGCCCGTCCCTGCCGCGGGCCAGGCAACGTCTGCGGCAGGTCGGTGAACGCGAGTCCGCAAGGCGTCCGGTCAGCCCCCAGGCCCTCCGCCAGGAGCAGGACCAGGACCACGAGCAGGAACAGGACCACGAGCAGCACGAGATAGCGGCCACGGATACCGGCACGGCACCGGCCACGATCATGGCGATCCCGGTCCAGCCGGAAACGGCAACGGCCGGCGCGGCTGTGAACGCGGCCGCCCCGGCCGCTCCCGGCCCGATACCGACGGTGGCTCCCCGATCGGATGGCAAGCGGCTCCGGCTGCTCATCGCCATCATCGCCGCGACGCTCATCGTGGGCGCGGCCCTCACTTCGGCCGCGCTGCTCGGCCTGGGCTCAGGCGCGGACAACCCGACCGGCAGCGCCAATCCGGCGGCGGTGCTCAGCGGCACGGCCAAGACCCCGCTGAGGACGCCCGTGACGTCGGCTCCGGCCGCCACGAACGCGGCGCCACCAACCGGTGGCGCGGTGGTCAGTGATCCGGGGCTGGTGCCGACGGCCCCGACCCCGGTAACGCCGCCCGCGGGCTGGCAGTCCTACAGCGGACGCTCCGGCTGGTCGGTCGCCTACCCACCGGGCTGGGAGCAGCATCCAGCTGGTGGCACCGAACGAATCGACTTCATCAATCCGGATACCGGTGCCTACCTGCGGGTCGACACCGCGGCGCAGGCAAATCCATCCGCGTTGGCGGACTGGCAGGCACACGAAGGCGACCTGCGCGCGCGCCTGACGAACTACGAACGCGTGCGGATCACGCCGAGTGACGGCGGAGACGGCTCCATCCAGGCGGATTGGGAATTCCTCTACACCTCCGGCGGCAAAAGAGTTCATGTTCTCAATCGCGGAATTGTTCGTAACGGCCATGGCTACGCGCTGTACTGGTCCACGTCCGACGCCAGCTGGTCAGCCGATCTTCCGTTGATGTGGCGGCTTTTCTCGACGTTCCGGCCAGGCCCATGAGCGGTGACCAACGGACCGCGCTGGGCAAGGGTGGCCAGCGCATCCGGCGACGCGTCTGCGAGACTTAAGGGGATGTCCAGACCGACGCCGCCCGGAGACTCCTCGCGTCA